>JAGLGH010000041.1 GCA_023144115.1 Nanobdellota archaeon
GCAGCTGCAATAGACCAGCTTGCAATACATGCAGAAAGGCTGGGCATAAAGATAATTAAACATGATTATGGAGCTGATCCGGCAGCAGTAGCATTTGATGCGATTAAGCATGCTGAAGCTAAAAACATTGATGTTGTGCTTATAGATACTGCCGGAAGGATACATTCAGATGTCAATCTTCAGGATGAAATGAAGAAGATCATAAGGATTGCAAAACCTGATCTGAAAATATTTGTGGGTGAGAGCATAACTGGCAATGACTGTGTGGAGCAGGCAAAGCGGTTCAATGAGTCTATTAATCTTGACGGAATAATACTCTCAAAAGCAGATATTGATGAAAAAGGAGGAGCTGCACTATCAATATCATATGTCACTAAAAAGCCTATTGCCTATCTCGGCACTGGTCAGGAATATGGAGATCTGGCTAAATTTGATAAAGAAAAAATAATGGCAAATTTAGGATTGTGATATTCAGGGTTTAGTTATTTGGCTCAACATAAATATATAGAATTCAACAGTATTATAAAATTTTACTTCTTCTCATAACAAATAACAAGGCTATCTCCTCCCATTAAGGGTTTATTATAATTAATACATAATCTATTTTTTTTTATACTGCCATCTTTAATTTTATAATCTATATACCCATGAAATTTCGTTAACGACCTTATTTTCACATCTATATCATATGTTTTCTTTTTATCATCCATTAATGAAAAAGGGAATTCAACCTCACTTGCAGTATTACTTGTTGGATTCAATATATCAATACTCAAATAATCCCTCTCTTTGCTCATACATTCTTTAAATAAGGTTGTTATTTTTAAACAATATGATAGATTTTGCTTTAAATCGAGGTTTGTTAATGTATTACATACATGACTACCATGTTTTTGTTTGAGAAGATGTTGATTGAATTCTTTGCTTGTATCTATTCTTTTGAACTTACCCCCTCTTTTTATAGAAATATCCTTCACGATAAGAGTATGATCACCATAGCCCCTACGAAAATAAAATTCATTTGAATCCTTATTAACTTGAATAGTATGGATCTCTACGTGTTCTATATCTATCTTTTCACCACCATTATCAATAAATTTCCATTTGCTGATTCTATTTTTCGTAATATATGGGTCTTGCCTTAATATAGAATGAATTGAATTAATCAATGTATGGTTTGGTGCAATACCTAAGATTTCTCTTAACGAAATCCCTGATTGGCATTGCAAATAAAACCCCACTGCGAAAGAAATGATTAAAGAAGTAATCAATAAATCAGATACATAATTAAGCCAGGAGATATTGGGGAAAATATATTTTGAACTAATCTTTAAACATACACCTACAAATATCAAACAAAACATGACTAATATATTCTGCATACTATTATATTTCCTAAATGAAATAGACATAAGAAAGAAAAATAGAGGGCAACTTATAAATGTTACCCCTCAATAGTATTATCCCGCACTTGCTGGCATAGTCATCACCTTTTGATTTATTTCCTATTATAGTATATATCAGAAGACCATATATAAAAATCTTTCGCAAATCCTCTAACCACACATACTGCCTATATATGAAAATTCAAATTCATTTATAAATGTATCCAATAATTAGTCCGAGACATAAATAAGTAGTAAATATTTGCATGAATTTATGTTCGCACCAAAAATTCTCTAAAGAATCCTGTAAATCGTCGATGGTTTTGAAATATAATGAAATATGGACAATCTGAATCACTCACTTTTTAAACATATTCTTAGTAACACACACAATCCATTTCCAATGCAATGCCAAATGGATTAAAACAAGCAACCCCATAATAAGCCCACTCCAATCATGTAATAAAGAAATGTTCCTTATATGTAAAGTTTTGTACGCTGAAGTTCCAATTATCTTTATTAACCCTGGCCACTTTATCAGCCCTGTAATAAAACATAAAAAAAAGGATATTGCTAATCCAACATCAATCCAGTAATTTAGTTTTAATCTATTCATGTTGTTCGCCTTGTTGTTTAATATCTTCAGCAATATCTTTAATTAATGCAGGTGAGAAAGCATACTCAGCCCTCATATCTTCCAAGATTGTGTCAACAGCATAGCTTTCTTCTAAATTAAATTCAATAATTATTCTTGATAGAAGAACTTCTGAATCTATTTCCCATAAATCTGCAACTTCACTGACTGTAAGAGATTTCAGATCCTTTCCTTCAATCTCTACAGAATGTTCATGCAATTCATCATCATGCTCAGAAACACAACCAACAAGACCTATCAACAATACCAACCCTATTAATATCAATTCTTTTTTCATGTTCTTACCTCTTTTTGAATCTTCTTTAATAAAGAATCATATTCTTTATTATTTATTTTCCCAAATACCAGCCTTTTATCCAATATTTCTTTTGCAGTATATATCTCTTTTTGTTTTGAGTTTATTATAAACCACAAGATTAATACTATTGTAACGATGAAAAATAATACTTGTGTAATAATCATATATGTGAATCCGTTTCCATATGGCATTTTAGTATACCTCCCTGCAGTTATCTATTATAATTGTTCACTTATCTATTATAATTTCTTATTGTGAAACCATACTTATTATTTATTGAAACTATGATAAACAATAAAAAAAGGAGAAGAATTATCTCCTCCCTCTTTTCTGTCCCAATCCAATGTTGTTGCCGGTTCCATAGTCATCTGAATCAATAAAGCTGTTTTGTTGCATCTTTTGACCTTGTCCTTTGCCTTGACTCATGCCTTGGCCCATGCCTTGACCAAAACCAGTTCCATCTCTTGGTCCCTGACCATTATTTAAGCCAAGTTCGTCTCTTAATCTTGCAGCAGTTTCTGAATCTCCGCTTTCTCCTGCTTCATGTGCTTTGACAAAAGTTGCAAAATTAGTTTCTGTTACTACATCTACAACTCTTGGATGTCTGCCATCTTCTGTCATTAATGCATACCAAGCTTGGTAGTTTGACTGATCAAATGCTGCTTCCATTGATTCATGTCTTTCCTCACTATAGTTGGGGCCTTTTTCTGAATAATCCTCCCTGTAGGCACTTACAAGACTTGTTGATGCAACAATACCAACAACCATAAGCGCCAACAAACCAAATATTGTTGCCTTTTTCATTTTTTTACCTCTTAGCTGAAATCTTTTTGTTTCAACCTACAGTATCGTATGATTGAAACTATACATATTAATTTCTGAAACTATAGCATTTATGTCGAGACTAAGTTTCAATGTCATGAAACTATGTTGCATAAACGCTAGATTTATAAAGAATAAATATTATTTTGAAGAGTAATGGACTATTTGAGAGGATTTGAGAATGAAAGAGAATAGAAAAATAATTTTGGGTATAGGAATAGTAATATCATTTGCCCTTTTAATTTTTTCAATCAGCCTATATTTTAATTATCAGCATGATCTCAGGCAAGAATCCAGACTGGATCATGAATTAATTAGTGGTATGTCCAGTGAAGAAATAATTGAATTATTAGACCAAAGGAAAGCAGAACAACCCCAATTTCACAGTTATTATTTATTGCCTTTTGTTGCTTTTATAGGACTATTAATAGGAACTTTAGTATATTACATAATGTCTGATAAAATAATCCATCAAGAGCAATCATTAAAGAAAAACTCAAAAATAATCCTGAATTTTTTGACAGGACAAGAAAAAAAGGTGATTGAAACACTAATGGAAAATGAGGGTAAAGTACAACAGTATGAATTATCCCATTTACCAAATCTAAATAAACTCAAGACCCATAGAATATTAGTAAATTTAGAACAAAAAGGAATAATTCATAAAGAAAAACTTGGCAAGATTAATAAAATAGTTTTAAATAAAGAATTATATGAAGTGTTGAACTGAATTTTGAGTTATTTGTTATTCTGACGTTTTTTCAAAAAATGCACGCAAAGCAATAGAGATAATATTATTATTGAAGTTGTTACTCCAAGCTTTGCAGAATTTATAAGATTTTGAGAATCTCATTTAGATAAGATGAAATTTCAAGTTATCTTATTATTGTCTGCTGACACGCTGATATTAGACCAGTATCCGAATACTATATCCAGACACTGATAATCTCCTTGCTGAATGAATCTGTAAGAATCAGTGTCTCCTGGCTTGAGTTGCTGGCTCTTGAATATCCTCACCCCATCCACATAGCAAGCTACCTGGTGAACCCTATCATCTGAGTTCTTCCAACTGATAATAGTCTCTGGTAATATGAGTATATTATCATTGCCAAATGTAGTCCTGAACATATCTATCATTAACTCATTTTTAACTGGTTGAGTCTCTTTAACAGGCTGTCCATTTTCTTCTGCTTCTTCAGTTTCTTCAATTATCTCTTCAATCACTGCTTCTGATTCAACAGGTCTTTCTGGACTTGTGACTTCAGGCTGTAATTCGCTTTTTTCAGGTACGCAAGAGGTTAAAATAAGAAGAAATATTGTGGCGCACAGGACTAGCAAGATATGATTGAGCCTCATAATAGTCATTCCAGCCTAGCATATATAAAAAGGTTGTTATTTGATTATAATGATTTAATGTTTAATTTATAAAAATATACCCCACTGCTTACGGTGGCTGGGGATAGTCTATGTTTATATGCCTGGTATATTTTTATGACCAAAGACCCAATGTAAGATTATACTCTGCCCCTTGGGGCGATTGGGTTTT
>JAGLGH010000042.1 GCA_023144115.1 Nanobdellota archaeon
TTGATGTGTCATTGACAGAGATGTTTAAGGAGTATATGCCTAAATCAAGGACAGTATGGTTTGTGATTATGCCTGTTGATGGATTGATTGCGAAGTTGGATGTGTCGTCGATGAAGTAGTTGTCTATCTGGTAATTGTCGCTTGCATTGACTTGGTAGCTGAAAGATGTGTTGTATTCAACCTGCTGATTTGAAGGTGTCTGGTTCCATGTTGGGGAGGTAGTATCACCTACATTGAAGAATGATGCTGTCGTGTTTGAATTGCCGAATGTATCATTAGCAAAGACAGTGATGTTGTATCTGCCAACTTCTGTAAGATTGGATGAGTTGAAGATGAAATCAGTTGCCTGATTAGTCAACTGCTGGAGAAGTGCCCCATTTGGATATGTCACATTTGCAATGACTTCATCAAGATTAGCATCTGAAGCATTGAAATCAATCTTTACTGATTCAATGCCATATTCTACGTCAGTATCATTCACAGATATGTTTATATCAGGTTTTGAAGCATCAAGGGTTATTGAATAATTATTTGCTGCAAATGCTGAATTGCTGAGATTATCATCAGCAAGATCATAAGCAAGGCAGTTCCAGAGATATGTTCCGTCAGGGATTGATGTCAGGGAGAATGTTGATGAGTTTGACAGGCCTGAAACTGATTCTGTTTCATTTGGAGCAAAGCTGCCGCCAATATTATGGTATAAGGTTATATTTACGATATCAACCATGTTGTCAGTTGCATTGCATATGAAGTCTATGGAATTGTTTGAAGTGTTTGTTGCATTTGGTGGTGATGATAAGATTACTGTAGGATCAATATTGTCTATTGATACTGTCCTGGTTTCTGAAGAGCCTGTATTATTGTTAAGATCAGTACATTCAATATGCCATAAGAATGTCTCATTCTGCCTGTCTGTGAGATTTATATAATTTATCTCATGGTTGATTACTTCTGACTGGTTAGTGAGATTAAAAGTTGAATTCAGGTAAAGGAGGCAGTCTGAGATGTTATTGCTAAGATCGCTTACATTGAAGCTGAATGTTATGTTTTGGTTGTATGTGCCGTTTTCTGGGTCTAGGAGGGTTATGGTTGGAGGTGTTGTGTCTGATGTGGTGATTGTGTTGATGGATACAGCCTTAGTTAAGTAATATAGTTTACTGCAAGTTAGTTGTACACCGGAATCACCAGTCTCAGTAAACTGGATAACCACTTCATAAGTTGAATAATTAGTTTCACTCATGTTATAAGTATCTCCATTTATTTCAACCCTGCAGTAAGCTCCAGACAATGAAACATTTGTATCAGCATCTGTATAATTTGCAGTTATAAGAACATAATCACCAAGCTCAATATTTGATGTATTTTCCTCACCTACAAGATTTGTTGGATGGTTATCTGCAAATACATTCCTTGTAATATTATCAATTGTCTGATAATTCTCTTTTGAGCAGTTAAATGTATGGATATGATCACTATAAGTTGTTGTATTAAAATTATATGAATAAT
>JAGLGH010000043.1 GCA_023144115.1 Nanobdellota archaeon
ACTAAAGAAGAAAGCAATTTAATGCTTAATCTATTATCTCAACATTCATCTCTTGATAATATTGTAAATTACGAAAAAGGGCGAGATGATAAAAAAAGCAGCCACTTTCCAAGAATAGTGCATCCATTTATGGAATTAGCATATTCTCTTTCTCAATTAAGTGAAATGTATAAAAATGATTCACTTATGAAAGATTTTTCTCAGAGAATTGAGGGTTTATTTGAAGAACATCCAGTGTTAAAAGATGCATATTTATTTGATTGGAAGTCAGGAAGAGTTTTAATTAAATCTGAACAAGAGATATCTCTTGCAAAATTATCATTAAAAGGGACATCTTCTATTGATTTGGGATTATTTGACGATGATATTGATTATTCTGTGTTTGGGAATTACATTCCTGATATAGAAAGATTTGCGCATGAATGCGCCCCATTTATTTATACTCTAGGTAGTTTCTTTTATTTAGCAGAAACATTTGATATTGCAGGTAAAAATGACCAACCAGTTTGTATGCCTAAAATAAATAATGAAGGAATTTTTGAATTAAGAGATGCTTTACCAATTGCCACAAGAATGGAAGGAAATTCTCCAATTAATGTTGAATTTAATTATGCAAGAGGGAATAATAAGGTTATATTAAGCGGTCCTCATAGCGGAGGCAAAACAGAATTGTTGAAAAATATTGGAGTCTATCATGCTTTAGCATTATCAGGGTTTTTTGTGACTGCAGAATATGCTAATGTTCCTATGACACGAAGAATCATAACTTCATTTAAGAAAAGCACAGAGAAGAATAAAGGTTCTCTGGAAAGTGAAATAAATGAAACATCAAAAGTAATAAGAGGGCTGCAACAAGGTGATCTGGCATTATGGGATGAGTTCTTAGATACTACAAAACCAGAACTTGCTGCATATTTAGAAGAACCTTTATTAAAGGGATTTGCTTCAACTCCTGCTACCATTGTTTTGGTGTCTCATAGAGCAACAAGTTTAAGACAAGATTTTGGCTTTAGATTTATGTATCCTGAATTAAAGGAAATTGAAGTTCCTGAAAAAAATTCTGCATATTATATCAGATCTGAAAATACTGAAGTGGATACATCAGAATTTAAAGAAGGCGAGAAAAAAATGAGACTATTAATTCCTACACGCAGATTCATTGAGGGAAGACCTACACCAGAACTGACTCGAGATCATGCATTTCAAATGTGGGATAATGTTAAGAAGAGATTGAAAAGAGGATATTGGTGAAAAAAAGATCTGGGAAGAACAGGCAGCTATGATAGTTAAAAAATCATTAATATGATGACAAAAGAGGTGGTGCAAGGAATTTACTCCCTTAGAGGTGTTACAAGCAGGAAGGTTTATAAATTACTAAAGACTTCCAATACAATAAGCAGGTAAAAATTAAGAAGAGATAAAAATGAATAATCCAGATATTCTTTTGCACAAAAAACATCAAATTGCTTTTGAAGAAATGATTAAGCAGGAAGCAAACAAATTTGTAACAAAAACTAATTATCAGAAAATTCTTGACAAATCAAAACAATATGGTATTCTTGCTGGAGTTCCAAATGTGATTGCAGGAGCATTAGGTTATGTTACTGGAGGATTAGAAGGGTCTTTGGAAGCTATGAAACAAGTCTCAATTTCTGTGTTACCATATAATTTAATTTTTCAAGGATTTAATGATCTTATTCAACAGAAGTATCCAATAGATAATATTTTTATTCAATATAAGCACCCTGTCGAGAATATTAATTATGCAATTGAGAAAACAAGGGGAAGTTTAATACCATTGCTAAACATTACAGAGAACAAACCCGGAGCTGCAAGAATTCTTCGGACTCAAACAGCCATATGTGCTGCAGCTTGTTATGGTCTCTCTCTTTTAACAGAAAAGATTACTGGTATTGATTTTAATCAAGCACTGATGGCTGTAACTGGCGCTGGGATAGGATTCTTTAATTCAGGAATGGCAGTCTATGTGGGCAATAA
>JAGLGH010000044.1 GCA_023144115.1 Nanobdellota archaeon
GGTGCTTTGGGAAATCCTGATCAAACTGAAAAAATCTATGTTGCATCAAGTGAAAAAAGATTTAGAGGAATAGGAGGTGCACTTGGATTTTTCGGACTTTTGGATGAGCTTGCAGACAAAAATAGAGATTCAACAAGAGTAAAACCAAATGTAACTATGAATCTTAGATCAGGAGACATAGGCTATAATCAAAAATCTTCTCAATTCACATTTGAATATAAAAGAGAAAAGTCACAGACAGATGCAATTCTTGATATAGCAAGAATAGCCAAGGTAAACAGTAATGATGTTCAACTTGAGATCCATCCTATGTTTAGGAACGTACCTCTTGATGAAATGCTTTCTTCTCCTTATGAGAATTTAAATACAGTAATTATTCAAGGGAAGAAAGATGGTGCTGAATATTTTAAAATAAAATATAATTTTAATGATGATGCAGATAAAGTTGATATAACAATTAATTCACGCAGACATTTAGACATTGTATTAGATTTATTTGAAAGTTTATATGGAAGACAGATTGAAGATGTTGACTTTGATTCTGAATTGATAGGATTATCTGACAAACAAATTTCTGAAACAAAAAATGAAACTCAAATTATTTCAGAGAATCTTAGCCAGGAACTTCATGATTTAAATATTGATGCAAGTCAATTTGGGATTTTTGATCAAAAAGATGTCCTGGATAGTTTAAGACCTAAGAAAGATAAGGAATATCCTAGATTTAGAAATGACGATAAAAAATCACTTCCCAAACAACCAGAACAACCTGAACAACCAATATCTACTCTGGATTCATTATCAAAATTAGTTCTTGCAACTTATCAAGCAAATAAAGATAAAATTCTACCAACTCTTGGGCCTCCTTCATTGGGGATTGCATTTGAAGGTGCGACGTATTCCTTAACTCCTATGATTTATAACAAGAAGGGTAAGAAAGCACGAACTGCATTTCATGTTGCAGGGAATCCTATTGGAACAATAAAATCTTTGGTAACAGATGGCGAAGTCTTGCCTAGTCTTAAGGTGGCTGAAGTTATGGCGCAAATCTCAGGGATCTCAAGAAAAAATGTGTATGAAGTTGTAAGAGAATTAGAGACAAAGATTAAAGGATTGAGTGTAAAACCAAATCTGATTTCAATTGATTATAAAACTTTTTGGGAAATACCAAATAATCCTCAAATATTTGCAGATAAGGCATATAATATTGAAGTTAGTGACAGAAAAGGAGCAGTGATTCAATTGTACTTTAAAGAGATGCAACAAAGTTACAAAACAATCAGAGAGAAGTATTTTCCAAGTGGAAAAGCACTTGAAGCTAAAGCAGAAGAATCAAGACAAGCAAGAGAAAATAGAGACTTTAGCAAAGATGTTTTTGCAATGTTTGGAAAATCGAGATCTGAAAAAGAACTTGAAAAACCAACATATCAAGGGGTTAGCGCAGATGGAAAAGTCCCAAATCATGTCATAATGTATGAGTATGAGGATATTGAACATTTTATGCAAAACAGCACAGTGCAGATCTCAACGAATGAGAACACTTTTATATATAGACCAGTACATCCTAAAGAAGGAATTCAAAAAATAACAAATTATCTTTCACAATTAAGAGAAGCAGTTGATATAGTTAATTCACAATAAATCTTTAATAGATTTCTTTATATTATCTCTTGCAATTTCTTCATATTTGTCTTTAAAATAATCAGTGAGATATATTGATTTCCGGTCTAAAAAACTTTGAAGTATTTCACTCCTTTTTGGGTTAAATATCTCTTTGGGGACATAAATATATTCTTTTCTTATATTATCCTCATATTCTTTGAATATATCTTGTTCTTGTCCTAATATCGCAAGGTCTATATCCAGCATTATCTTTTCATCTGGATTATTTGGTTCTCCGCAATGCTTTGTGCTTAGAATTAACTCATATATCCTAGTAGTAAAATCATCTGTAAAATTATTTTTTTCACAAATTTCCTTTGCTAATTCAGCACTTTTTTCTTCATTATCGTCTTTTCTTGTTTCATATACTGCATCGTGATACCATATTGCTAACTCCAGAGAATCATAATCTTTGGCAAATGATTTAACAGAGGATAATTCTCTTAAACAATGGTCAATATGAGTTAAATTATGGTAAAACCTGTGCGGCTGGGAATAAAGGCTATTTAATGTTTCAAAAACTACAGTAGGGTCTTCTTTTCCCTTTACTCGTGTCCATAAATCTTTAAATTTTGCTTCCATCTTATTCCCTTCTGCAATTACTTATTTCTATCAACTCCGAAATAATCAAGAACCTGATCAAGAATATTCTCAAGCTCTTCAGGTTCTGAGTTATTAGAATTATCAAAAGTCCATATATTACCATGATTATCTTTTTTTATTCTTGCCAGTAGATTAGCTTGTTTTTCTTTGAAATTATACTGGCTGGCTAATCTTCTGTTAATCTGTTCTTCAGACAAACCTCTTGTCAGTAATCGTTCTTGTTGGGTATCATTATCTGCATGAATAAGCAAGACATTATTATTGCACAAATAAGACATATCTGATTCTGCAATCAATGCAGCATTCAACAAGATTAATCCCTTTTTACCATATAACTCCCTTCTAAGTCTAACTAATAGAGGAGTATACATGATCTCATTAAGTTTTGTTAATGCCTGAGGATCATTAAATACTATGTTGCCGAGTGCTTTTCTATCTATTGAACCATCTTCTTTACTTATATCTCTTCCAAAAGAACTTATAATGTCTGACCTAACTTCAGCATACTTTGGTTCCTTAAGTCCCTTAAGAATCTGGTGTCCAATATGATCTAATTCAATATTATGGACCTCTAAATTTGCTGCCTTGCCTAGTTCTGTCAATCTTTGACAGATGTATGACTTTTCAGCAGCAGGTTCACCAGTAACACCGAGAATATATTGAGAAGACATTCTTTCTTCAAGCGCTTGCTTAACATGTAAAGGAACATAATCATGAATTAATCCCTGCTCTTTTTGAATTGCTTTAACAACACTTGAACTTATATGTGCCAATTCTGGTTTAGCGAATAATATATGTGTATCAAGACCTAGCTTTTGACTTTCGCCTACCTGGTGAAGCATATTTTCATAATCAAAATCTGCAGAATTTCTTACTCCTTTTACAATAACATCTACTCCAGATTCATAAGCATAGTCCACAAGCAAACCATGGAATGGAGAGACTCTAGTGTTTGGTATATTCACCAGTGCTTTTTTTGCCATTTCAGTTCGTTCTTCTAAATTGAACATGTACTTTTTATCAGGGTTTATTCCAATACCTACAATCATATCATCAAATACTCTTGAAACTCTTTGAATAACATCTATATGGCCGTATGTTATTGGATCTCCTGAAAATGCATATATTGCTTTTTTCATGTAATATGAGAATGGCTGTAGGAATATAAATTTATCTAAAAACTTTGAATATAAACATTGAAACAAAGAAATGAAATATATCCAATAAATAATTTAATTAAAAGACCTGATGAACAAGGGAATTATATGGTGATGGTTTTGAAAACATTTTTAAAGAAACAAATAAAATAAAGATATAATCA
>JAGLGH010000045.1 GCA_023144115.1 Nanobdellota archaeon
GATATAGATAATATTCCAATCAATCGAAACCCTGAACATTTTGAACAACTTGAATCAATTAAAATTCCGATACTTGCATTTATGGGAGAACACGATGATATTGAAATAAACAATTTAAAAGATGACCTTGAGTTGATAAAAAAGAAAGCAACAGGGTGTGATAATTTTCAAACCTTTATCCTCAAGGGAGCAACACATACTTATGATGCACGAGAGAAAGAACTTGCAAATAAATTATTTGACTGGATTTCAAAGAACTTTTAATCCCAATTGCTATTGTTGATTGAGTAAGTTTTATAAAGAAGGACATAATTCTTTATATGGAGAGGTGGATGATTACCTCAGAGCTATTTCTGAGAGATATTAAAATGTTTGACGTTCCAGAGCCAAAAACAAAGAACAGGAATGAATCCAAATGGGATAGATGGGGTAGTTCTCAATGGACATATTTTGCTGATGAAATAAAACAAAGAATTAATTTTTTTTTGTTTCAAAGACTTCGTGGAAATAATATTGAAGTGGGTGGTGGATGGTACCTCTCATATCCTGATTCTGCTGTGGTAGATTTGTCATCAGTTTGTCTGAATCATAATCCTGCAAAAGAAAAATTACAATTTGATTTAGATATTATTGGTGAAGGTAAAAAATTACCATATAAAGATAATTCATTTAATTCTGCAACTTTAATCAGTGTTTGGCAATATTTACAACATCCAAAAGCAGTTTTAGGTGAATTAGAAAGAATTCTCAAACCTGGAGCAGAAATCTATCTAATCAATGGGCAGGGTGCTGGACCTAAAGAATGTGTTGTAGGACGCAGTAGAACTGAAGGTTTGCAAGAGTTTTTTCAAGAATTGGGATATGATACATTAGTTGAAAATATACCTGATATTAGTGGCAGTGTCAGCGAATTTCAATCAGTCTGTGTTGCTATGCCAGATGTGGATCTATTTGGTGATGCACCTTCAAGAATTCAAAATAAGGCACAAAGAAAAAAACAAGACGAAGAAATTTGTCAAGACTCTTCCATATTTATTAATGCATATGTTGATTGGGAAATGAGAAATATTGTTGCGCGACTATCAAAATTATCATCTTTTCCAGTTACAAGATATTCTCAAGAATATTTAGAAAAAATTGAAACATTTAGCCAGAAGTATCATGAACAAACTGGAGGGATCCCATTAATATTTATGGAGTATAGTTTTGAGCCTGAATTAGCAATGCTAACAAAGGAGTATAAATCTTTTTATGGAATGATGTTTTTTATTGGTTCTACCGAAAAAGTTGATAATTATAGTGAAACTGCAGATGAAATGTTAAAAAAATATGAACTTGGATTTACAAGACATTTAAATTATTTTAAACAGCCTACAACTACATGTTTAATTGAGTATTGCGCTGAATTTAAATTAAAAAAGGAAGATTATTGGAGTGGTACAAATGGGAATGAAACTGAGTTGAGAAGATTTGCTGTGTTTATTTCATCTTTAGGGTTAAACTCATTTACTAGAAAATTACAGGCGCAAGTTTATGATAGACTCCAACCAAATGTTCCTGATTTAGATGAACAAATTCAAAGACAAAGAGCTTTTGGGTATAAAATGGCAACCTATGAGCACAAACAAAAAAGAAATATTGATGAATTAATTGATGTCAAAAAAAGAATCGCTGAGGATGGCGTGCCAATAGTTGAAACAAGAAAATTAGATTATGTTCCAATACTGCCTATGCTGAGACAGTTTATCAAATAATTAAAAAAAGCAATCAACCTTCTACTGCTTTCAGAGGCAGTTATTTCTATTGACAGATTGTAAAAGCGCATCCATCATCTCGAAAGGGATTGCCCTCAAGAAGGATAATGCTACGCAAGAGTAGTTACAATTAGAAAGATTTATAAAAGTAGCAAGATTTACCACATTATACGATGAAGAAAAAACTTAGCATAAGTATTGAGGGAGCAACAATTGATAAACTTGATGATTATATTAGCGATGGCACTTTCAGAAATAAAAGTCATCTCATCGAATTAGCACTAAATAAATATCTTGAAGATCTTAAATGAAACAAGCTAAAGATAAATTTGATGGTCTTGTCCAGCGTATCCAAGAAGGAGATACTGTTAATTTTGGACAGATGGAAGAAATATTTGCTCAGGCATTTCTAAGTAGATTTCTAAAAGACATATCCTCTGAATCGAACCAAAAAAAAACAAATCAGTTCTTCCAGGAACACCTTGCAGGAAATCCTGAAAATCATTATGATGAATACGGCAAATTACCTGAATTATCGTCTGACCAACAGATGCATTATGAATTAGAACTAACAAGATCTGTAATAAGCACATTAGGTGTTAGACCTACTACAGATGACCTGTCTAATTATATTGAGCGAGCTGTGCAGATGAATGACTGGGAATTACTGGATAATGTTCTTAGTTTAACTCAGGAAGGAACTTTAAGAGAAGGAACTCTTGAAGAGATTGCCATTCAAAAGTTAGAGAGAGGGAATATTGATTCATACAGAAACTTAAAGGAAAATTTTCCAGATATAAGGATTGATTCTCCGCTAGTTAATCCAATTTATGAAAAAATGATTTTTGAAGGGAATTTGAGAGGAGTTAAAGAAACAAAAAATGAAACAAAAATACCTATTCCTGCAAAAACATGTCAGGCAGGATATGAACAGTATTTAGATCGGATAGATTCTTTTTCTATCAAAGAAATGCTGGAATTAAGAGACATCTCGAGTATTGCGCCTTTAATAAGCAGAAAAGTAAAATCAGATTTGAGAAACTTATACTCAAATTTAGAAGTGCAACAAAGAACACTTCAAACTGAAGATTTAGATAACTTAGATGAACTATTTGGCATTTATTCTGATAGTAAATTAGCTGTTGCAGTGCAAAGGTCAGCAATAGAGGCTGATCAAATCAAAGTTTTTGGTCATGTTTACAGAAATTCCACTGAAAAGATACCTCAGAAAGATGTTAGGAAAAGTTATGCAAGATGGGACAAGGCAGATAAATCTGAAATAGTTGCCCAGGTAATGGAGATTACAAAAGCAGCTCCGACAAGAGAGATATTCTCCCGAACAGCATCAGTTCTGTTATATCGTGGAGATCTGCCAAGACTTAGAAGCCTTGCTAGTATTGATGGCAATAACCCAGGATGGGAGCAGGATGCAGTTGATGATTACTCAACATCATTAGCTGCTGAAGGAAAAATATCACATTTAGAAAAGTTATCTAAGCTTGGAATGAAGATAAGAGAGGAATATGTGCATACTGCTGCTGGTAATTTTATAGCAAAGAGGGAGGGTTTTGATTTTGAGGCTCTGGAAGAGAGAGTTGGTGATTTCTATCAGATATTGAGAATGAAACCTTCAGCAGAAGTTACAGGAGCAAAAATTGGAAGATTAACAAGCATGTTAAATAGGAGCATAAGCAATGCAATAGGAAAATTTAAGCATCGAGATTATAATTTAGATCCTTTAACACCAATCCAGGGAGAAAATATAGGTCTTCACAATAAGTTTAAATCAAAAGTAAAAAGGTTTTTGAGGAGTTATATCTCAAAGACAAAGAAGATTAAAAAAGAGAATCCAGACGTAAATCTTCAAGAAGAAGATAGTGTTAATGAATTGTATAGCACTTGTTTGGAAATTGCACTTGCTCAAGCTCTTACAAGTGATAATAAATACATTGGAGTAAGGGAATTATCAAACACTTTAGGTGTTCCTGTTTCAAGAGAAAATGTCAGGACAGCAGTGTATAACCATATAAGAAGAAATTCAGGTGATAGATCAAAAGATGATTCTATAAGAGTATTAGCAACAGTTAATAAAGCAGGTATTGAGATTGAAGTTGATACAGAGGTGCATAATCAAGTTGCACAAGACTTGGTTAGCAGAGCTAAAAATATTGGATATACTTTAAATAATTTAAAGAAGCTAACAGGAAAAGAAGAATTTTCACAAGATGTATATGATGCAGCAAGAACAAGGGCTGTGAGTGATTTAACTGAAGTGAATTTATCAGAATATGATTCATTGGTAGAATTCACTGGAGAAATTACATTATCTGAAAATGAGAAAAAAAAGATTGGTGATGGTATTGTCTATAAATTAAAAAAAGATCCTTCTTATAAGTATATAGATACTGCAAAAAAGATTATTGAAATGACAGAAATAGAACCTTATGCAAAGCCAGGGGATCTATACACAATGGTCAAAAACTATTTTGAAAAAACGTATTGGAATACTGAGCCTTCAAAGATAGCAAGAGTTGTTGGTCAAAAACTCAATCAAGACCAAGTTTTTGATAGATGTATAGAGCTAATCGATGACGGTGCTTTAGGACCAGCAAAAGCATTATATAAGGATACTGGATTTCACCCAACTAAACAAGGTGCGAGAGATATACTTAGTGAATATAATTCAGATTCTCAAAAAGTGATGATTAAAAGATTAAATGAAGTATTTGGTTCAAAATCAGGAGTAAGATAAAATGCCAGGAATGGGAATGAATTTAGTAATGCATCAAAGGCTTGATCAGAGATTAGAGCAACAGTTGCAATTGTATCTAGATCCAGGAGATCTTATAGATCCGTTTAGAACTGATGCTGAAGTAGTCCAGATTTCCCAATATGAAATATTAAAGTCTCTTGACAAACTAATTGATAGCGGAGAATTTTTTGATACAGATCATTTTGGTTTAGAGATAAACAGAACAATATTCGGCAATCCTTTAGAAGCAAGGCTGGGTAATTTTGGGAGGGATCTTTCTGAACTGGTTAGATATTACCAAAGTGATGATGCATTAGCAAAACAGATTATCACAATCCTGAGCGCACAAAAAGAAGAAGGAGATAAAAAAGACATTCCAGGGAAGGTTGCTTCTGCATGGAATGTTATTTCGCAATCAGATTATTTCAAAATAGAGCCAAAAAGAAAGAGAATTTTAACCTTTGTTGAAGGGCTTAATGAACATGATGCAGATATTGCAAGTGGACTTGATATTGTTTCTAAAGCAGCGGAATTGAAAAATCAAAAAGCATTAGTCGATACTTCTTTTGATAGGGTACAAGCATATTCGCAAGGCGATGTTAGAATTATTCCATTTGCTCAGGCAGTACTTTCACCAGTTATAAGATCATTAGGATATAGAAAAGAACGATTAACTGCTGAAGAATCAAGTTCTGTTTATGAGAGTATAGTTGAAACACTTTACATGATTGATCGTGATTTAAGAACATCTGGTACTATTGAGAAGATATCTTATGAAGTACAAACAAATGGTGTTAGAAAACTTCTTGAAAGCAGCAGACTTCCTATACCTATCCAAGTATTTTTAGATTCTGTTCAACCAGGACAGGAAACATATCAAAAAGTATTAAACATATGCAGTGACAGCAGTTTTGCTCAAGGAAGAGAAGTTAAAAGAAAAATATATAAGGGGCTTGCTGCAATAGAAGACCTTGATGAAGGCAGAAGAGTTCTTGACCATATTGTTGGAGAGATATCTGATTCAAAAGGATTTGCTCGAG
>JAGLGH010000046.1 GCA_023144115.1 Nanobdellota archaeon
TGTTGACTGCAATAAGCCTTATGTATTCTATTCAGAGACTGCAAGCACATTTGCAGGAATCCTTAAAGAAAATCAGCGGTGTCCAGAATCATTATGCTCAAACATCCAATGCTTGGGCAGCACATTGACTCTTAATGTTGAGCACTTCACAGGTTATGCAGCAGGAACAGATGCTAACCTGACAATAGAATCAGAAGCAGGAGTAAAGATGCCATCAGATCCTATTGCATTCTATGCCTGGTATATCAACAGCACAGATGGAACACCTATCTCAGGCGAGTGCAACATCAGCTTTGACGATGCATGGGGAACATGGTTTGAGATGGACTACAATGGCTCAGAATACAATTATACAAAATCATCCGGATTCAATACAACTGGGACACATGATTACAATGTTACCTGCTCATCTGCAGACTTTGTGACATTGGAAGCAAATGATACAAAGGTTGTAGGCAGTGTTGATATTCCTGAGTTCAGCGCAATAACTTTAGGATTAGGATTGATTGCTATTCTAACTGGGTTAATCATCATCCGTAAGAAGAAATAAATATTTTTTTTTTAATTCTCAGTCACTTGAAGAAATTCTGCGATTTTTAGGCACAAAGTTCAGAATCCTGTTCTCCTTGAATATTCCTGTTGCCATGAAGTCATCTTTGCACTTCATTATCTGGAACCCCTTAAGTTCCTTGCCTTTCTCTTCATCAAAAGGTATATTATACCCCTTCATCCACAATCTTGCAAGCTTTTCGCTTATCTCAAGCGTATTCTTTGTTGCATGAGGACCTATTAGCTGGGAGCCTTCTATTGATAACCTGAGCTCACCATTAGTCTCTTTTGCAATATAGATGCCAGATGAATTTATCCTTATATTATCCCACTCTATTTTAGTTATGTCTCTTGTGGAAATAAATATCTTATCTTCCTTGCCCTTTAGAAATACATAATCCAGTTCTCCATCAAACCCCCATTGCTCCTTAAGTTTCAGGAGCAGGGCTTTAACCTCCTTCCTTCGCAGGACATAGAGATTTTTCGTGAGGTAGATTGTCATATTATAGGTTATTGTTGAGGATTATATAAATGTTCCCTGCATAGTTTTCCCCTCTCTTCCAAGACTATACCACTCTTAAGGTATAACCTCTCACAACATTTAAATATGATCTGACATTCTCACTTATTATAAAGCTATAGCGATTTTAAGTCTTTTATAAAATTATAATCTGGGGGATTTATTATAATGACACAAACAATTGATGAAAGAGTTCAGGCCAGATTAGATTCATGGGCTATAAAATATGATGTGCAAAGAGAACAGCATAAAAAATACTCTGAAATTCTTGCATCTTCGATGATAACGCTATATTCTGATGTCCCTCGCGGAGAAAAACCAACTTGGATGGATAAATCTGGATTTGAAGAAGATGACTCTTTTACCATGACATTGAATTTTGCTGAAGATGCGTATCGCAATATGCATGAAACTCATGAGAGTTGTGAAATAATCAAAAAAACAGTCCAGAATATTGACAGTTCTATTGAGGATATAAATCAGATCTATGTTAATCTCATGAGTTTGGCATCACAGCTTGAAAAAGATTTTATTAACGGTAAAGAAAGTTTGAGTAGATATCAAGGTAGCAAATATAATAAATAATATATCTAAATATCATATTAAACATACTTTGGTGAAAATAGTGAAAAATGATATATGGGTAATATCCCCTCAAGGGCAGGATCAGAATTATAATTTAAGCAAGTTAAATCTTGGTCTGAAACAGGTAATGGTAAAAGAATATGAGATTTCCTCAATTGCTAAATATCTTCTTAATCCCCATAGCCATAAAGCTAAGAGGAAAATGGTTGGGTGCACAATCCATTATAATCCTAAATCTATCATCAGCAAGAGCGCAAGAGAAAAACTTCCCAAAACACTCCAGAATATAGTCAATAAGTTATTCCCTGGTAAACCTTTTAAGCCAAAGATTATGATAGATTCTTCAGGCAAAATAGACATTCCTGAAGATTTTGATGACAATCTTAAAGCGAATGCAGAAACAATCACAGAAATATTAAGACCTTACAAACCTTTTAACAGTACTTTGAACAAAATCGACCTTTCTGCAATTTCCCATTTAACAGGAATTTTTGAGTCTGGAGATGTGCTAAAACAATTCAATTTAACAGGAACTTTATTGGATCAGATAAATGATGTGAAAGATAATATCTCTACTGACATTAATCTTTTCTTGCCAGCTGCGCAAAGAGTGAAAGGCAGTTTTGATTTAAGCGAGTTGAACCTGAAATTATATGATCCAAGAGAAAGATATAGGCTTCTTTGTTTTGATTACAATAGTGCGCCTATGGCCTGTGTTCTTGATTCAGAAAAAAGGATACAATACCTGATCAAGGATACTGATTCTATCAGGCTTATGCATATGTTTGACCTTGCTATAATGCTTCATCCCGTGTTCAAAGACCAAATGGAAGCATATGTTAAGGGTATGGCTCAGCCACAGGTGCTCTCATTCAGTGACGATCTGAAAATGGCTTGGGATGAGAATCATCTTCCAATGTTTTATGAAAAAGTATGCTCAAAATTTGATATAGCTGCTGATGATAAGAAAGAAATAAGCAAGATGCTTAATTATTCAACATTCACTTCTATTGGGATGCTATCATCATTGAAAAATGATTCATTTTTGAGTTCTGTATCATTTCATGACTTTGAGTATCTTAGGCCCATGGAAAAAGGATTGCCTTCATTATACCATGCAATAAAGCATAATACACATGACATTGCTGGCAAAAAGATGTATTTACTTGATGTTATTGAGGGTAAGATATAATGAAACAAGATTATGATAGAGAGGATTATCAGGCTGTAAAAGATTTGCAAAAATACCAGCATAATCTTGAAGACAGGCTTAGATTTTTTGAAGATACCTCAACCATTACAATTCCTGAGGATCCTATTGAGAAAGTAGTATTCCAGGATAAGGCAAAGAAGGCAATCAGGCAAGTGGCTGTAAATAAGGGGGACATGCTGATGGTTGGAAAGCCAGGAACTGGGAAGTCTCTCCTTGCAGAGATGTTTAGCAAGGTTCTTGATGGCTCATTGGGTGATTATTTAAGACCAAAGAAAGCAATAGTCGCTTTACCTGGAAAGGATGAGAATCATATAGTTATATCTTATACAAGTCCAGAATCCATTGACAACTTTATATCTAATGTTAACAAGAGAGTTCAGGAAGCAAAGGCAAGTGGCTCTGAATTCAGTCTTGGTGATCCGAAAAACTCATTCAAGAAAGCTAAGAACTACCTCGCTGGCGCAGCAGGCATAAGCTTTCTTACAGGTCTTGTATTCCCTCCTGCCTTTGCTGCTGCGGGTATCGCCGGAATCGGCTCAATATTTTGTTATATCCAGCAAAAAAACGCAGAAATGCAGGAAATTACTTACAGAGAGATATACGGCAAAAAACAGTTTAATCTCAAGCCAGTCAAAGACATAACTCCTGTAATACTATTTGATCCCCGAAAACAGCAGGGTCTGATGACAAGGATCTCTGAACCAAGTGAGAGAAGCATGAAAGGTGGTTTTAAGCATGACCCATACCAATCTGGAAATCTACAGACACCTGCGCATAAAAGGGCATACCTTGGAGCGCATGCAAAAGCGCCTATACTTTATATTGATGAGCTGAAGACTCTTGTGAACAATGGCTACATGGCTGACCTGCTGGAAATCATGCAGGAGAAAAAATATATCCTTGAAAGCGGGAAGAATACAGGCAGCGGAGCATCAGACAGGTCTGAGAATGAGGTCAGAGCTGAAAATATCATAATTGCATGTTGCAACCATGACACTTTAGGATACTTAAAGAAAGCAGGAGATGGTGCTTTTCTTAGCAGGATTGAAGGAAAAGGTGCAATAATTGAGATGGAAAGTGCTGTTCCAGAGACTCCTGAAAATACACGGCAGGCAGTGCAGTACATAAAGCAGGAATTGGTTAAGCTTGAGAATGAGATCAATGAAAATTGGGGGGAAATACTTGAAAAAGAAGGCAAACAGTCAGTCAAAAAAAGATCAGAAAAAATATTAGGCAGATCCCTCCCAGATGGCTATGACCTGAATATCCGGCAGTTATCAAAACCTGCGGTTATGGAGATTATAAAAGAACTTCGCTGCCGCGCATCTGATAAAAAGCTAAGCGCAATGTTAAGACCAATAAACAGAATAATCTCAGCTTCGCAGTATGAAGCGATTCTTGATTGTGCAGAACTTGTAGAACCAAAGCATATAAGGGAAGCTTTTGCTAATCACCAGAGCCTTGAAGGAAGCTTGACAGAAGACTCCAGAAAGTATAATAAGGATCTGAAGATGTATCTTGATTCTATGCATGGTGAGGATTGCATAGGCTATGTTGTGGGGCTTGCAGTAATTGGATCAAATTCCAGCGGACAGATGTTTGGTACACCTCTGCCAAT
>JAGLGH010000047.1 GCA_023144115.1 Nanobdellota archaeon
GCAATAGGTGCTGCAAAAAATGTAAGAGCATCAATCAAGCATGCTTGCAGGAAGACAGAATGCAATTACCCTGGATATGAGATGCATGTGCAGTATGTGCAGGCGCATGGTGGAGTTGATGGAGACAGTGCATCTATCTCAATGGATGTTGGACTTATATCAGATTTTATACAGCAGCCTGTAAACCAGAAGTACGGCATCACAGGGTCATTGACTGGCGAGATAGTGCTTGCTGTGGGCGGTGTGACTGAGAAAGTAAGGTCGATAATGGACAAATATTTGGGTATGGAAGGTGTATGCATCCCATGGCAGAATAAGCATGATATTGAGGCTCTTCTTGTGAACCAGGAATCTGAATTCATCCAGAATGATGAAATCCCTGGCTTGAGGATATACAGGACAGAAGGCAGGACAGATCCTTTTGATGTATATTTCTGCAAGGGCAAATATAATGCTTACAAGATCATGATGGGCTTGGGCAAAGAAGAGGTTGAGAAAAGGATGGCAGACAGGAGCCAGGCTGATTTTAAAATCATGCAGGAGATGCGGAAAAAGTAAAAAGATGGCAGAAAGTCCGATGTGATGACTACAGTAAGGGTGATAATCCTGGGCTGGCAGAAAGAAAAAATAAAGAGTTTGTGACTTCGGCGTTACTATTCCTCAGAGAATGCAATAGAAATGTTTAAAAACTTCTTGCATTTTAAGAATTTTGAATTTGATTCATAAATTAGTATAAGGGGGGATAAAATGAAATTAAATTTATTTGAAGTCAATAAAAAGCAAATTAATCAATTAGATGAAATTATAAATAATTTTACATCTTCAAGGATTAATGAAAGGACATTTAATGAAATGATGAAACCAGTAAACATTTCTTTTTCTGTTGAAGAAGGATCAAGATTATTATCCCATGTTGTCTGTGAATCTTTTGATTCATATACTCAACAAAGCCAGCGTTATGTTGCAGTTGGAGATAATGCATTTGTAATTCCTCAAGAAATAAAAGGCACAGAATTTGAAGACAGGTATAAAAACTTAATGTCAGACATATTCTCTTTCTATAATGAGATGACCATGGAAAAAGAGGGTGAGCTTAGAGGCAGAGGTTCTGGGCCTGAAAAATATGTACAGGGAATTCCTATTGAAGATGGCAGGTATATATTGCCTATTGCTGCAACAACAAATGTTTTAGTGACTATGTCAGGTGAAAAAGCAATAAACTTTGTAAAGCTGCTAAAAGAACACCCTCAACAGGAAGCGCATGACCTTGCATATGATTTCATAAATTCTTTTGAAAAAGATACATTTAAGACTGTATTAGATTCACTAAGTGATACAGATCTTAAAGATCAGGAGGTAATTTATACGCATTTTAAGCCAATGTTTGATAAGATTAGCAAAGACGAAATTGTTTTATTTGATAGATTCCATAATCCTGTCCATAGGGTTGCTTTAGGTGGAGTAACTTCAACGCATTCAAAACCTCCTTCTGTAGTTTATGCAAAATGGAGTGCTGAGGAAGCAGATGCCAGAGCTGAGAAGATTTCAAATAAAGTTTTGGGTTATGGACATGAGTCAATCGCAGAACATGCAAGAGTAAGCTTTGGCACTGAACAATCTTTAACAAGTTATCATCAATGGGAAAGGCATAGATTAAAAGATGAAGTTCGCGAACCTTTTGAGAAAATTCCTATCAATAGAAAGGTATTTATACCTCCTACAGTTGCTTCAAATAATGAGATGTATGACAGATTCATGACAACTGTCAATGAAACAAAATACTTAAGAAAGGAATTGATAGATGCAGGTTTTGATACAGCAGCAAGCTATCTCCTCTTAAATGCAGATGGCATAAAAGTCATCACAGGATCTAATGCAAGGAACGATAAAGCAATACTTGAACAAAGAACATGCAACTGCGCGCAATGGGAGATCAGAGACAGAGCAAGCGCAATACAAGAACTTTTGAGAGATAATCTGCCATATATGTATGATCGGTCAGGTCCGAGATGCACAAAAGGTAAATGTCCTGAGGGAGAGTTAACTTGCGGACAAACAGTCCAGATGAGAGAGCGATACGGCTACTTTGGCCCGGCTAAAAAATAATATGATTTTTTTTAAAATATGAAATGCGACAACTGCGGCAAAGAGGAAACCTGGATTGAAATCATAGGCTCTAGTTTCATCTGTAAGAAATGCATAAATCAGCATAAGATAATGGGGCTTATTTTCAGGACTCACATGAACACATTCCAGTTTGCTCTTAGGGAGCTTAAAATTAAGAATTACAAAGAGTTCATGACAATAACAAGAAAACAGCTTGAAGACATAATTAATTTCAGAAAGATTGGAATCAAGCTGGAGACTACTAATGTTATTGAATTGGATTAGGAGTTGGTTTGTTGGCTGCTTATATCCCAGATTTCGCTTTATCATATCAAATTAAGTATGATTCTGATTTTTAGTGGATTTATAAAGATAAATTATAAGACCTAACACTAGTGCAGCTGTGCAAAGGTAATAATTTAATCCATTACTTATTATCCCCAATAAAGGGTTCTCTTCTATTGGCCAAAAAGGAGTAATATCAAAATGCATAAAAGAATCTAAAATTATATGTACCCAAACGCCAATTAAAGATCCAGCAATAATTGATGATAATGAATAATTTTGTTTTATCTTGAATAAATTAGTGATTTTTTGTAAACCTTTTCTAAAGTAGTACACTCCAATTATTATAAAGAAAGCTAACACTGTAGCTCCAATAAATGTATGAATAAGCCCATGTAAGGGTAAACATCCATTAAAAAAACAATATGCAGTTCTAACATCAACTAAAATACTAGCTAATAAAATTGCAACTAAATTAATCCTTTTTTCAAATATCTCACCAATAAATAATCCTGGTCCTAAATGAAATGGTGTTAATGGCATATAGCCTATGAATAAGTTAGATAATATAAATCTTTAGGGCAATCAAATTCTTCCACTTCAACACTTTTATAAACTTCTCAGGATTCTTTATAATTAATGGAAAAAACTGCGCACATTAAGCAAATAACATCAGACCCCACAATAAACATAGCTCTTGATACTCTGGAAAAATGCAAGCAGGCTCTGGTATTTGCAAACACAAAAAGGAGCGCTGAAAAAACAGCTGAAGACATAAGCAAGAAAGTAAAGATATCTGGAACAGAAACTCAAACTCTTCAAGAGCTTGCAGAAAAAGCTCTTAAATCATTAAGCAGACCGACCAAACAGTGCCAACGCCTTGCAAGATGCATAAGAAAAGGAACTGCATTTCATCATGCTGGCCTGACATCTAAGCAAAGAGAATTGGTTGAGACTGCTTTTAAGGAAAAGGTAATAAAAATCATTTGCTCCACTCCGACTCTTGCTGCAGGCCTAGACTTACCAGCATTCAGAACTATTCTCAAAGATCTTAAGAGATTTGGGATGCATGGGCTGCAATATATCCCTACTCTTGAATACCTGCAGATGGCTGGCAGGGCAGGCCGTCCTAAATATGATACATGGGGTGAAGCCATAGCAATATGCAAGACTCCTCCTGAAAAAGATGAGATAGTTGAGAGATATATCAATGGAGAGCCTGAAGAGATATATTCAAAGCTTGCAGTCGAGCCTGTGCTGAGGACATATCTTCTTTCGCTTATTGCAGGAGATTTTGTAAGGACAAAAAAGCAGATAATAGATTTCTTTGAAAAAACATTCTGGGCATACCAGTTTAAGGATATGCAAAAGTTGAATGAAATAATAACAAGAATGCTTGGCAGGCTTGAAGAGTGGGAGTTTCTGAAGTCATCTTGCGCATCTGGAACACAAGGCACTGCTGAACAATCTGATTTCATATCTGCCTCAGACATCTATAAATCAGATAAAGATGAAAAAGAGGATGAGATAAAATATACTCCAACACCTGTCGGCAGGCGTGTCGCAGAGATATATATAGATCCACTGACTGCGCATGAGATTATAGAATGCCTGAAGACTGCTACTGCCAAGCCTACTGCAGCCTTCTCCTTCCTCCAGATGGTCTCCAATACGCTTGAGATAAGACCTCAATTAAGGGTAAGGGTAAAAGAGATGGAAGAGATGCAGGAAGAGCTTATTCAGTATGAAAGTTTTTTGCTTATGGAAGAGCCATCCATGTTTGATGGTGACTATGATTATTTTATGAATTCTATAAAGACAGCGCTTTTCTTCCATGATTGGATAGAAGAGAAAGATGAGGAGCAGCTTCTTGAGAAATATAACATAACTCCTGGTGAGATTAGAGTAAAACTTGATACTGCAAACTGGCTGCTATACGCATCTGCAGAGCTTGCAAGGCTTATGCAATTCCAGCCAATTATTAAGGATATTAAGAAATTAAGGCTAAGGCTGAAGCACGGAGCAAAAGAAGAGCTGCTTGCCCTGCTCAAGTTCAAAGGCATCGGGCGGGTGAGATCAAGAAAGATGTTCAACAACAGGATACGGACAATCGGAGATGTCAAGGAAGCGCCAATTGTAACTTTGGTCCAATTGGTTGGCAGAGCTACTGCAATAAAAATAAAAGAACAGGTTGGCATTAGGATAGATAAAGAGAAAGTCCCAAAAGGAAAGCGGATTGGACAGTTAAGCCTGGCAAAATATCAAAAATAGTAAGCCAAAGAAACTAAAAAAATGAAACAAGTAAAAACAAGAGATGATTCAATAACACTGTTTAATGAACAATACCAGGAGCATTACCATTCGCATACTATTGGGGCTATTGAAGAGGCATTTGTAAAGTTTGCAGAGCCTTGCAAAATTAAAGATGGCATGAAGATACTTGATGTATGTTTTGGTCTTGGCTACAATACTCTTGCAGCAATAAGCAAATCCCTGCAGCTTGAGATTGTCGGGCTTGAGAATGACCTCAAAATACTTGAAAAGACAGCAACTATTGAAGTGCCTGAAAGATTCAGGAAAGATTATGAAATAATAAGAAACGCTGCTAAAACCCTTAAATATAATGAAGATGGCCTGAAAATAAGGATTCTTGTAGGTGATGCAAGGCAGAAGATAAAAGAGGCAGGAAATGGTTTTGATGCTGTCTTCTTAGACCCATTCTCTCCAAAAAAATGCCCTGAGTTATGGACAAAAGAATTCTTTGATGAGATATTCAGGCGGATGAACAAAGGAGCCATATTGGCAACTTATTCCTGCGCTACCATTGTAAGAAAGAATCTGGCAGACGCAGGTTTTACTGTCATGGATGGGCCTGTCTTCGGAAGGAAAAGCCCCGCAACGATTGGGATTAAGTAGTATTCTGGAAACCAGACTTAAACTTTTATTATCTTCTAAATTTAAATATTACTTTATTATTCTAAATAATTCTGTAGGTATTCTTCCAATTTTTTCTTTAAATTATCATCTTGTGAAGAGATTCTTATTTTATTATAAGATGATCTCAACACACCCTGCCTTTCCAACACTTCAGTAATCCATTCAAATGTTTTTTGTTTTTTTGCATCAATAAACTTTTGGAATTTTTCAGCAGAAAACCCACCTGCATGTGTTCTTCTCACTTCCCGTTTCTTATTTAATACGACTCTTTTTTTACCCTTAAACCATTCAACAGCATGAATCTGTTTAACATTTACATAGATAAAAAGAAGTTTTTCATTTTCTTCTATTTCTTCCTTAGTGAAATAAATTAATTTATTTTGTTTTTTATGTTGATGTTGAGGTTCATCTTTTTTAATCTCTATTCTATCTTTTTTATTTTCACTTTTTTTCAACTGTTTTTCTTTCTCTTTTTTTTCTTTCTCTTTTTGTAATTCAATCTTTAGTTCTTCATTAGCTAATTTATTCTTTAGTCTTGCTCTTTTAGCCTTTTCCTGATTTTTATAAATCTCATCTTCTTTCTTTTTCAATTCTTCTTTTTCTCTTTCTTCTTCAATTAGACTCAAATCCCTGCAACTCTTACAATATATATTATTTTTAAAATAATGCTTTTGCCAGAAAAAGAGCATCTTATTACATTTTATACAATTGTATATTATTTTTTTCATCATGTCTCTCCATCATTGTTTATTATTTCAGGAATAAATGATGATGATTTTTCTCAAGACCACCTACCAGAAGACAATAAGTCCTTCTTCATCTCCAATATGCTCATAGCTTGCTCCATCATTATAGAGCACATTAACTTCTACTTGACTTAGTGCTTTGTTATAAATAGCTATCTCATTCATGTATCCATTAAAATAAGAATTTTCGCTTTGATCATGGGTTTTGAAATAACCTATATACAAAGGTTGATTATTATTTGGTATGGAATCGGCAATTTTTGTATCTCTATCATCAATTTCCTTAACTCCATTAATATAAATAACTTGATTGTTTGATTTAAATGTAACGACGATGTGATACCATTTGCCAGCAGAAAGTTGTGTATTGCTACAAGTTATTTTTCCATTGAAAGTAGCTTTACTTTGAGATACTACTAAACAAACTGAACTTTTGTCTGGATTGCGATTTTTTCCTAACATTAGCAAGTATGCTCTATCACCTACTCCTGCATCGTATTTATTAACTATCGCAGTTCTGTCATCCCATGATATAGAATTAATATAAACCCAAGCAGAGATTGATAAAGCATGGGGTGGAGTAAGATTGTCAGTATCAGATATTGTAATACTGTCGTCTATGCCATCAAAGGACAAAACTGAGTCAAATTCTTCTAGTTCTTGAACTTCCTCAAGAGAAACATTAAAAAACGTTGAATCATAAAGTTCATTGGCTTTTTTATTAGTTCTTAAGTAGATTATATCTCCTTCTTCTATGTCAATTTGTAAATCAAATTTTTTGCCAATTTTATCATTGTATGGAACATCACTTTCCCACAATAGATTATTATTCTTTAATAATTTAACATAAGTCCCATCTCCACCGCCAGTATCACTACTTGCTACTCTTCCAAAGATTCGAACAGTCTTATCAAAAGGACTTCTCCAGCTAAGAACTGAATCGCATGTTTGATGTGGATGGGTATGGATTCCTTGATTATGGAATATACATCTTCCATCTTGGCTTTTCCATCTTTCCTGACCCCATACATCTATACCTCTATCCATATATTTGTAACTCTCTGTATTGAAATCGTAATACATATAGAACCAACCGTTGTTTCCCTGCCTTATTATACTGAAATCTTCCTTTGAATTAAATTTGTCAGAAAGATAGATTGGTTCTGGTTCAACTATATCTTCTTCTATCTCTTCAATGGATACGTCAAAGAATGTAGTATCATAAATTGTGCTTCCCCTCATATTTACTTTTAAATAAATCATATCCCCTTCTTTTACTTCTGTGTTAAGAATAAATGATTTTTCTGTCTCATCATGATAAGCTATATTCTTTTGCCATAGAATATCTTGATTCTTAATCAGTTTTACATTAATCCCATCCCCTCCCGCAGTATTAAGTTTTTTGATAGTGCCATATATTTTTACTTCTTTATTAAATGGACTTCTCCAGGCTAAGACCGAATCACATGTATAATGGGGATGTGTACGATTCCCTGTATCTATCAGAACGCAGCCCCCGTCTTTGCTCTTCCAACTGATATAATTCCAGATGTTTGTTCCTCGCTCCATATATTCATAGCTTTGCTTATGGAAATCATAATACATATAGAACCAGCCATTGTTACCTTGCTTTATTGTGCTATAATCCTTCTTGGAATTAAATTTGTCTGAGATATAAATTGGTTCGGGTTCAACTATCTCTTCTTCATCTTCTGGTGCTTCTTCTTGAGGAGGCGTTTCTTCTGGTTCTTCAATTGGCTCTTCTTCTTTTTCATCAGAATCACAAATGCTATTAGTATTGACATCCAAGCAACAACTCTCAGCATATCTGATATAAGGAGGATTACATATTATCTTTGATTCGTTTATAGATAAAATTGCTTCATGCACACTTTTATTTACAGTTGTCTTAATTTCTTGTTCGTATTTTTCTTTGAGTTCCTGCTCTTGTTCTGGAGTGCATCCACTAATAAGAATAATAATTACAAGCAAAATGGCAATTAGTTCAAAGTATAATGTTTTTTTCATTTTCTCTTCTAACTAAACATACCCCAATAATCAACATTAAATGTTTCTGTATCTGTGTCTAATTTATTATAATCTGAATCTAAAAGATCTATAGTGATAGTATATTGACCATCAGAATTAAATATACATCCCATTATTTGAAATTCTCCTGTTTGCTTTTCGCCAGGTTCTATTCTCCTAAACTCATCAAATAGAGGACTTGCCGAACAAACTGTAGTCGTTCCTTTTTTTACAACGACATCGAATTTAGGATTAATTGCAATTCTCCCCGTATTTTCGACTGTAACTCTTGTAGGATATAAATTAGCTAGTTGGACTTGTACTCTGTCGATATTAATTGTAGCATGTTTTCCTTCTTCTAACCTACTTAATTTAACTTCCTCAGGAGAAGCACATTTACTGCTAGATGATTTAAATGTACCATCATAACACTGGTATTTAATTACCTCCATTTCTTTTTCTACAATCTTTTCTTGATATTCAATTTTTGGAGGGCAAGCAGAACAATCCAACTCAGGGCATTCTATTTCTGGGCAAGTTTTAGATGAACATCCTGATAAAACTAAGATAGAGATAATTATTATTCCTAAAATTATTTTTCTCATATATTTACATTATAGAACTTACTATATAAAAACTTTTCCATTGAAAATTATGCTGATTAATAAAATAAACGCCCTGACCGGGATTCGAACCCGGGTCACAGCCTCCGCAAGGCTGTATCATGTCCAGGCTAGACCATCAGGGCAAATGAATATAAACAATGGAGGTAAAAGGTACAATAGGCAATATAAATTTATCGGATATTACTTACCTAATAATATAATATCCAGACTAGACCACGAGGGCAATAAACACTGTTAATTGTCGATTATTTAAAAACTATTCGGGTTTGATTTAAAGAAATCAAACCTAAAATTATTTAAATAAGCAATTCTTAATTATGTTTAATGTCCAGATTAAACAGATTTAACAGCAAACATGCCCAGATTACCGTTATGATTATTATTGGGCTTGTAATTCTTATTGCAGCAGGTTTTGCCATGTATATCTTTATGCAAAAGGCTGAAGAAGGGCATATTACTGAAGAAGTTGTCATGTTTGAATATGAAGGTCAGCGTGAGATACATAATTATATTATGGCATGCCTCAAGCCTGCTGTGATTGAAGGACTTGAGATAATGAGGCTTCAGGGAGGCTACATCTATGTTCCTGATGACATAGAGATTGTTATTGTAAAAGACAGCAGAGACAGGGTTGTCAAGCTGGATAATGGAAGCCTTAAGGTGTTTGTTGATCCTGATGCAATAGGAAATAAAGTGCCTTACTGGCTTGGCATAGATTATGTCAATATTCCATCAAAGCAGTTTCTTGAGAAGGAATTAAAGTCTTATGTTGAATCTGAGACATACAAATGCATAGCAGACTTTGAGAACCTCAGGCAGATTGGATATGAGATAAAATCTGGTGATTTGAATGTTGATATCAA
>JAGLGH010000048.1 GCA_023144115.1 Nanobdellota archaeon
TTAGCAGATGGTGGTATGATGGATTTTCACATTGTTGGTGGTGGAATGTTTGGAGGATGGCTTTTGGGAATAATCTACTTTGCGATAGGGGCATTTATATTTTCAGTAATATTCTGGCTTACATATAATTGGTTGGTTAAATGCAATAAAAAGAGGTAAAACAATGGTAAAACAAAATGGAATCTATAAATGCAGTATCTGTGGAAATGTTGTTTTAGTTATTGAAGCTCACGATCCTGCAATAGTCTGCTGTGGTCAAGATATGAATTTTCTTGAAGTGAAGACATCTGAACAAGAAGGGAAAGAGAAGCACGTCCCTGTTATAGAAATTGAAGGAAATAAAGTTACTGTTAAAGTAGGATCAGTTCCGCATCCCATGGAAGATGGACATTATATCGAATTTATACAGATATTGAAAGACGGAAATGTAATTGCTGGAAAAAGATTAAATCCTGGAGAAAAACCAGAAAAAACTTTCTGTCTTGAGAATGTAGAAGGGATTAGCGCGAGGGAATTATGCAACATCCATGGTTTATGGAAATCTGAATAATCAATTGAAATGGTAAATAAAACATTTTGGAGATGCAACATTTGCAATGATATACATTATGGTATTGCAGGACCAGAGACATGTCCAACTTGCCAGACCAAAAATGCATATGTTGAGGTTACAAAAGAAGAAGCTCAAAAAGTGATGGGGTTTTAAAGATGGACATGTTGGGGTTAAGAACGATGTTTGAAAAATTTTGCGAAAATAACGATTTTCAACTGAATCCTGATAAAGAGCATACAGCTGCAGTATTGAAAGGGGTTTTGAAGAACGAAGAAAAAACAGGTTTAAAGTTTTGTCCATGCCAAGTTCAAACAGGAGACTTCAGTAAAGATATGGGATTATTATGCCCTTGCAACTTCAAAGCTCAGAAAACATGGCAGAAAAAAGGAGAATGCTGGTGCGGGTTATTTGTAAAGAGGCAACATCAAAAATAAAAATGGCAATAAATCCAATTTTTGCAGTAAAAGCCGTGTATGTCTTAGGCTGGACCAATATTATTGGCTTATTCTTAGTTCTTTTTTCATGCAGATGCATTTTAGGTTCAAGATTAAATCAAAAACTAACTCAATCAAAACTTTATCTGAAATTTTACCAATACCATTGTTATTATTGGTTGTTTTTTATTACATCTGTAGTATCCCATGCTATAGTTGCTATTATTGGATTGGGAAATCCTTTTAGTTAGAGGTGAAAAAATGCCAACAAAGAAATTACCCAAAATATTAGAAGAATATTGTATTGGATGTGGGCACTGTGTATTAGCATGTCATCCAAAATGTTTAAAATTAGTTGATGGAAAATCAAAGCTGGTAAAACCAGAAGTATGTGATTCTGAAGGGAGATGCGTATCTGCATGCCCTCAAAAAGCAATTCCTCATCTGGAAGATAAAGAATATTAAATTGACAAGGTACAAATGTCCAAAATGTGGGAGGGAGTATGATGCTCCTGGAAAATGCACTATGTGTGATGTTGAACTTGAAGAAGTAAAGGAAGAGAAAAAAGAATGAAGTTTAAGGGGAATATTGGATTCGTTGACAGAATCATAAGAATAGTTGTTTTTATTATAGCTTTATATTTAGGTTATAGAATCAGCTCATGGTTTTATTCCTACTTGGGTTTAATACCCCTCTGCTTGCAGCGGCATGATTCTCAAGTTGGAATGACAGAAAATCCGTCTCGAAGATTTGTGTAATACCCCGGGGCTCTGCTCCAGTGGGATAGCAAATCTTAGGATTTTCGCTTTATTTATTTGCTGTTTGGGAATTATTCACAATAGCAACAAGATGGTGTTTTGTTTACGATATCTTAAAGATAAATACCTTGAAGAAAAAATGAAGAAGTATAAATGTCCAAAATGTGGCATGGAGTATGATGCTCCTGGAAAATGTGAAATGTGCAATGTAGAACTTGAAGCAGCGAAAGGAGAGAAAGGAATGAAGCATATGGGTAATCATAAAGACCATCACGAAATGATGGTTAGGGATTTCAAAAAGCGATTCTTTGTTTCTTTAGTCTTAACAATTCCTATCTTAGTCTTGTCTCCATTAATCCAAAAATTTTTTGGTTTTGAAGTTAGTTTTATTGGAGATAAATATGTCCTTTTTGTTCTCTCTTCTATTGTCTTCTTTTATGGCGGATTGCCTTTCCTGACAGGTCTTGTTCAAGAGATCAAAAAGAGACTGCCTGGAATGATGACTCTTATTGCACTGGCAATTACTGTAGCTTTTGTTTATAGTAGTGCTGTTGTTTTTGGTCTTGAAGGAAAATTCTTTTTCTGGGAACTTGTTACTTTAATCGATATTATGCTTTTAGGACACTGGATAGAGATGCGTTCTATTATGGGGGCTTCTAAAGCATTAGAATCTCTTGCAAAACTAATGCCTTCTGAGGCGCATCTTGTGAAAAACAAAAACACAGAAGACGTGCCTATTTCAAAGCTTGTCATTGGCAATATTGTTCTTGTAAAGCCTGGTGAAAAAATACCTTCAGATGCCATTGTAATTAGCGGAGAGACAAGTGTTAATGAATCAATGTTAACAGGAGAATCTAAACCAGTAAGCAAAAAGAAGGGAGATAAGGTTATTGGTGCTTCTGTAAATGGCGAAGGCGCTATCCATATAAAAGTGACTCATACAGGAGAAGATTCTTATCTTTCACAGGTCATAAGTCTTGTTAAACAGGCGCAGGAGTCCAAGTCAAAAACGCAGGATTTGGCAAACACAGCAGCTAAATGGCTGACAATAATATCTATTTCTATTGGCACATTAACTTTATTTGGGTGGCTGCTATTTAAAGAGACTTTGGTGTTTGCCATTGAAAGAATGGTTACTGTAATGGTTATTACCTGCCCTCATGCATTAGGATTAGCAGTTCCTTTGGTAGTAGCAGTTTCAACATCTCTCTCGGCGAAAAATGGGCTGTTGGTAAGGAACAGGGCATCTTTTGAAAGGGCAAGGAACATAGATGCAATTGTATTTGATAAGACTGGAACACTCACAAAAGGGGAGTTTGGTGTTACAGACATAATTCCGATAGGTAACTATAAAGAAAATGACGTATTTCTTTACGCAGCTTCTTTAGAAGCAAATTCCGAACATCCTATTGCCAGGGGCATAGTTAAGAAAGCACATAATAAAAAGATAAGATTTGAAAAAGTACAAAAATTCAAAAATCTTCCTGGAAAAGGCATCCAGGGTCTAATCAATAACAAGCAAATCAAAATAGTCGGTCCAAATTACTTAAAAGAAAATAAGATCAAAATAGAGACTGAGAAGATTGACGAGTTATCAAAGCAAGGGAAAACAACTGTTTATATCTTGTTAGAGGATAAACCCATAGGGGCTGTTGCATTAGCTGATTTAATAAGAAACGAATCAAAAGAAGCAATAATTAGCTTGAAATCTATGGGAATTAAGTGTATGATGCTAACTGGAGATAATAAACAAGTTGCTCAATGGGTAGCAGGAGAACTTGGTCTTGATGATTTCTTTGCAGAAGTCTTACCACAAGAAAAATCCAACACTATCAAGAAAGTTCAGGCCAAGGGATTAAATGTAGCAATGGTTGGTGATGGAGTAAATGACG
>JAGLGH010000049.1 GCA_023144115.1 Nanobdellota archaeon
CTTTCTATGATATTAGAAGGGAATGCCTTCAATGCGCCAACCTTCTCATCAAAGATTGCCTGTTTCACACCCATGCCCAGCCTTCTTATGTTATTGGACGCATGGCTAAAGAAACTCCCCGATACAGTGCCAGCCATATTCTCAGCCACCCTGCCAAATGCAAGCTCTATTGGCATGCCATCTCCCAGCCTGTTGCCCAGTTGGAAAAGCGCAGAACCAAATTCAGATTCAAGCTTTTTAGACTTATTTCTTACATCTATGACATTTTTGGATGTTATCCTATAATACATTCCAACCCCCAGACCAACACCCAGCACAACAAGAAGGCTCAATAAAGAAGCTCCAAGTCCATAAGGACCAAGAATCTTTCCAACATTAGGTCCCATCTCTGCACCACTCATCTTATATCCTAACAGAGTATGCTTACCAATATCTACATCCCATGCAAAGTTCTCTGGTGTATGCATTACAAGATGAAGAATTATTGGAGACATTCCTGCGATAACAAATAATACTATAATTATGATAGAAATAAAAATAGGATTTATGAATATTGGTTTTTTGCCGATATTAAAGCGTATTTTCCTGAGTTTCTTGAGTTCAGGATTAATCTCTGATATATCAGTATCACCATACCCTGTCGGCCTTTTTGAGAGTATTGATTTCCCCAGGAGAAAAACCCCCACAGGAAGCAGAACATTGTAAAATGTCATAAGATGAATCCAGCTTATGCCTTCCATAAAAGTGACTACAAGCGGGAGTATAACAAGACCCAGGATAGGGAGGATAACCCCAAGCATGTGAAGCATGGTTATTGGTGACTTCAGCGCATGCGCAAAATGCAGCATCTTCTCATAAGTTTCTGAAAGGATTACCTCAAGCGACTTGTCAAGAAGCATCAGCCTCCTTTCCTCAGATGGCTCATATAATGAAGATTCTATCAAGTGCATAGCTTCGATATACTCATCATTATAGCCTTTCCATCCAACAAGATAATTGTCAAGTGAATCCTTAACTGATTCAAATTGACCAGTCTCTACATTCCAGAACACCTTTTTGAGATCAAGAGAGAGTGGCGGAGAGAGATGCTCTGCTGCGAAATTCAGCGCAAGCTCAATATTTGAAGTATGCCTCATATAAGTAACAAAATAAAAAACAGAGAGTACCATTTGGTTTGAGGCTTTCATCCTCCACTGCGTGGCAAAATATGCAGGAAGTTTTGAAAAAAAAAGAATCATGATAGCGCCGACCATAAGGCTTATAAAAACAAAAAACATTTGACCTCCAGTCAACATAAATCCCAATGCTGCTCCGACAAGCATGAATATAAGAGGAATAAGATAAGAAAACGAGACCACACCACCAGGAGTTACATTAAGATGGCAGACATCTATATCAGCCTGTATCTGAGGCGCCTTTTTTGCATCAGGCTTCATCTTAATAATCTTCTCACTCAAATTGCAAAGCTTTTCGTATAGATTAAGATGCTGCGCAAGAGACTCTTTCCTGAATTGTGTATATTCCCTTGACAATACTGGCTTGACTTCTTTCAGATTATCTTCACCAAATTCATCCCTAATCCTGTCTTCATACTTCTTCAACAGGTATTTCCACTCTTCCTGATTGCCCATCCTCTTTTCCCTTTTGATTATTATAGATAAAACTCTTTTTGAATCAAAGCCTTTTTAGCTTTCTTGTAAGCCAGCTATTCCATTTTGAATATATCATCTTGCTATCCAAAGCCCCAACTTCCTCTCTTACCTTATCTGAAACCCTATGAAACTCATCATTGCACATTATTGAAAAAGGAGCTTCCAGAAGCTCAGGATTGCCCCCAGCATCAGCAGCCTTGACAATTCTTTCCTTTACTTTAGCTCTCAGCAGAACATTATCCCATACAGCATCCCAATTGCCAGCCCATTCTTTGACATTGCCTGCTATCGCCTTAAGAATATCTGAATCTCCATTGATAAGATCATCTGAAGGCTTGAGTTCATCACTAGGTGAATCATATTTCATAAGATCCACAAATCCTCCTTCACGCAGAGGGTCCTTTTCCCAGAACTTCCGTACTTCTGTTATCTGAGTCACTCTCCTCCATCTATGAAGCCCGTCAGCGCTCTTGATTGGATTTGCGACAATGATAATATCAGTTGCTTTGAAGCTAGTCCTTGGCACTCCAAGGTCATTAACAACCCTGTCATATACGCCATAAGGCGAATCTCCATGGATTGTTCCTGCTACAACATTAGCAAGCGC
>JAGLGH010000005.1 GCA_023144115.1 Nanobdellota archaeon
AGAATAGCAGACTTTTTACTTATACATTTCCTCAACATTTATATATCATACTTTTATTCTCATCTTATATGGCTGCGAAAAGCACAAAGAAAAATCCATTTGCAAAGTCTGCAAAAAAATTGAAGATAGCTGATTTTGAAACCAAAAGGCAGAAGTCCACAGCAAAGGAAAGGATTGCTGAACTAGAGAAAGAGCTTTCTACTACTAAATATAATAAACGGACTCAGGCATCTATTGGTCTGCTCAAGGCAAAGATTGCTGCGCTTAAGGATAAGGAGATTAAAAAGTCATCAGGTGGTGGAAAGCAAGAGGGGTATTCAGTAAGGAAGACTGGAGACGGCACAGTCATAATTGTGGGTTTTCCTTCTGTCGGTAAAAGCACACTCCTGAACAAGATTACAAATGCACAGTCTGAGGTTGGCAGTTATGCGTTCACTACTCTTACTGTTGTGCCAGGGTTGCTTGAGCATAAGCATGCAAGCATTCAGGTGCTTGATGTGCCAGGCATAGTCGCTGGAGCTGCTGCTGGAACTGGCAGGGGCAAAGAAGTGCTTTCATGCGCAATGAGTGCAGATATGGTCATGATTCTTGTGGATGTGTTTTATCCAGAGCATCTTAAGATACTGCAAAAAGAAGTATATGATACAAATATCAGGCTTAATCAGGAAAAGCCTGATGTTAAGATTGTCAAGATGTCAAAAGGAGGGATAAATATAGGCGCTACAGTTAAGCTTACAAAAATAGATAATGATACAATAGAGAAAGTCATGCGTGAGTTCAGAATTGTGAATGCAGATATTGTCATAAGAACTGATATTGATGTTGACCAGCTTATCGACTGCATTGAAGGCAATAAAAAGTATATTCCTGGGATAGTGATCATGAATAAGGTAGATCTCTGTTCTAAATTTGAGCTTGAGAAAGTAAAAAAAGAAGTTCATCCAGAGGTCTGTATCTCAGCAGAAACAGGATATAATATGGATCAACTGAAAGATAAAATATTTGATACTATGAATTTTATCAGGGTCTATTGCAAGGAGGCGAGAAAAAAAGCAGACCTTGAAGAGCCGCTTATCATGATAAGGAATGCGACAATCAGAGATATGTGCCTAAAGCTGCATAAGGATTTTGTCGAGAAGTTCAAGTTTGTGCGGATTTGGGGCAAGAGCGCTAAATTTGATGGGCAGGTACTCAGGAAGCTGGGTCATGTTATTGAAGATGGAGATATAGTTGAGCTTCATATGAGATAACTTTCATGTTGGAATTTATAATATTCTTCTCTTGAGAATATTTTTGTAGCAATAGACAATAAACTACCGTTGCTATGGTATGCAAAGAAGAATCCTGAGTTGTGGAATTTTTTCATACCCATTCCCTGATGTTCAGAATCATGACCCTTACATTCTTGAAGACTTAATATTCTTGATTGATAATCAAAACCATCACCTTTATCTCCTACGAGAACTACACTTCCATAAAGGCCATACTTAAATTTTACATCAATTATTTTTCCTGGAACTGCTTGATTGCCCCACATTGCAGCATTAATAAATGCATCCTGGAAAACATCTAAAACTCCATTAATACTCTTGCCCCAAACATAATATTGTTTAAATTCAATATAGTCTTCTAAACTTGATTCAATTGCTCTACTTATTTGTCCAACACTTTTTCTATTATCATCTCTCAATCTAATAATTTCATCGCAGAATTCTGGTGTCTGCACATAAGTGTGTTCTTTTGTATTTGAATAAATTATTCTTCTATCTTTTTCTAATTCTGCAAGATCTTCTAAGATAAATACCATCTTTAATGAAGAATGAACTGGTTTTATAAATTTATCTTTCTTTATGGCTCTTTAGGAATATACTTCTGTTTTTAGTATAAATCAATCTTAGCAATCCTTTTTTTATGTCTCTCTCCTTCAGAAAAGGATGTGTTGAGCCACTTTTCAGTTATTTCTATTGCAAGCTTGTGATCTAAAGAGCGCTCGCCAAGGCAGAGGATATTTGCGTCATTATGCTTTCTTGCCATCTGTGCAGTGAATGTGTCATAGCATTCTGCAGCTCTTACATTGTTATATCTGTTTGCAGCCATGCTCATCCCAAGTCCAGTTCCGCAGATAAGTACTCCTCTGTTATATTTTCCTTCTGATATTGGCTGTGCAACTTTTTTTGCATAATCAGGGTAATCACATGAATCTAAGGAATATGTTCCTACATCAGAATAAGCCTGATGTTTTTCATCAAGGTATGTCTTGATCTTGTTCTTTAATTCAAATCCCCCATGGTCGCACCCTAAGAGGATAACATCTTTCATCTGCTTTATAGCCTTATCAGGATTTGCTTGCGAGAATATGCCTGAACCACTAACCAAAATATCTGCACCTGTATTTATTGGCTTGTATGCATTATCAATCTTAATGCCTCCATCAACTTCAATCATTGCAGAATATCCTTTTGTTATTATGATCTCTTTTAAGCTGCTTATCTTATCAGTTATCTTTTCTATGTATCCCTGGCCGCATCTTCCTGGCACTACAGACATGAGAAGAACCATATCGACATCTTCAATAATATTTTCAATATTAGATATTTCAGTATCAGGATTCAATGCGATTCCTGCCTTGATGTTGTCATGTTTTTTTATAGAATTGATAATCTCTTTTGGGTCGCTGCATGCTTCATAATGAAAAGTTATCATGTCTGCTCCTGCTTTTGCAAAATCATCAATATAATTTTCTGGGTTATTAACCATGAGGTGGATGTCCAGAGGGATGTCTGTAACCCAATGTATTCTTGAAGTGAGGCTAGGATATAAGAATAATGTTTTCTCTTTGACAAACTTGCCATCCATAACATCAATATGTAAGTAATCAGCAGATGGAATCTTTTCTATAGTTTCACTTATCTTAATAGGTTCAATTGCAAGAAGCGAGGGAGATATCTTTATCATTTTTTAATCTCTTTTATTTTTGTTTATATTCAATTTTATGATGGACGATAAAGCATTCTTTTATTTCTATGACCTCAACTTCTGGTTCAAGTTCGCCTTTAAGTTTTTTCTGGCTGATCTTTGGCTTGATTTTCTTATCATAGCCAATAGATTTGTATTCTATGCGCTCAAATGATTCATGCTCTTTGAGATTTGTCTTTGCTTTTCCAAAAGGGATAAGCTTGCTTTGCGCTATGTCTGTTATAATGTCACCCTTGATCATATCAAAAAGCAGATTGAAATTGGATTGTTTATCTTTGCATGTGATAATGGATGCTGGGATAAGGTATGTTGTTATGGTCTGGATTGGCTTATCTGACATGAGAATAAGGTCTTTGAGCGTAGTCTTTGCCTTTATCACTGGCAGTATGTCTTTGGCAGTAAATTTTTTGGTTTCTTTGAGGATATCTATAGTCTCATCTTCTTCTGCAAATATGTCTATCGCTGCTCCACCATGCTTTGACTTTTTAGGTCTTGTATTGACAAAAAGGGGCATATCTACAATGCCAGTTATCATTGCAGTTCCAATTGGCAGGCTCTTGATATTGCTTTCTGTCTCGCTTGTTATGCCTTCGACTGATGATATTATCGCTTTTAGGTCATTTGGGTTTGTTACTTTCAGAATTATTTGAGTATTGCATTGGGAAAGGACAGATTTTTCTATTCTTGCAGGTCTCTGGCTTATTACGCACAGACCAAGCCCGAATTTTCTTCCTTCACCAGCGATTGTCCTTATTATTTTTGCAGATTTTGCTTCTCCAAATCCTCTTTCAGGGCAGAAATTATGAGCTTCTTCAATCACTGCAAAGAATGGAGGGATTGAAGACTTCTTTCTTTCTTCGAACAGGTCTTTTAGCAGCTTATAGACTATTATTTCCTGCACTTCTGGTTCCATGCCCTTGAGATTTATTATTGAGCATTTGCCTGGCTGGATCAATTCGTTATATTGAGTATAATCCTGAGAGAAGATGTCAAATTGTTCAAGGTGATCTATTGCGTTGATTAAGTGCCATTTTGCATTGTTTTCTTCAAGTTCAAGCGCATCGAGCAGTCCTTTAATTGTTATATGCTTTACATTTTTAAGCGCAGAATACAGCACACCTTGCTGGTTTGATGTGAGCTTGCCTGGCATGAAATGAATAATTTCCTGGCTGGTCATATTTTGGTTCAGCTTCAATGGTCTGACATTGTTAAGGATATTTATGTCACCATACTCTCTGATATGAGATGAATATGCTTTAGCTGTGATGCCAAAGTCCTGCATGCGTTTTATATCTTTTATGTTATCATTCTTTTCCCTTAATGAAGAGTATTCGCCATGCGGATCAATTATCAGCAGAGGCACTTTCTTGTCAAGGATCTCTTCTATAAGCACAGATGCAATATATGATTTGCCTGCTCCTGTCTTTGCTATTATTGAGACATGTTTTGTCAGAAGCTTGTTTAGGTCCAGGCGTATTTCTATTTTTTTTCCGTCAAGCATGCCAATATATGCGCCTTTCTTATTGGATTCCAGCCTTAGGATATCTTTAATGAAAGGATCTTCTGCTTTCAGCACTTCTGCTTTTGGTTCAAAAAGAACTCTCATCTGCTTGGTTCTCTTCTCTTTATCAAGATATCCGATAATATTGCAAAGTGCAATAGTATTGTTCTTTTCTGATACAAGCTCAATAACCTGTCCAAGAACATATCCATAATTCTTATGATAGACCTGAATATAATCAAATTTGCTTGTATCTCTATCTACTTTGAACTTGAAATTTGTTGTTGTTATTTTTCCAGTTATATTTCCCAGAATCATTGATATTTGGAAGAACTGAATGTTTATATATATTGCTATTTTAGAAAATCCAGATAGATTAAAATAATCCAAAAAATAGTTTAGAAATTTCTACAAAAATTATTCAGTTGCTCTCAATTTATCATTTTTCTCAGTGCAGAATCATGCGCATTCATTATCTCTTCTTCAGAATATCCCTCTTGTCTTAATACACCTGCAATTTGCTCATATGAATAGCCTTGATTCATGTATTGCATGAAATAGTCTACTAAAGCAGTATTGCTTTCTTTTTTAGCTTTTGTTTTCGATAATACAAAAATTGCTATGATAATAAGAACAGCAAAAGCAAGTATGCTTAAGATTATGGCAGTGGGGGATATCCCTGATATTTTTTTAGGCGTTTCAATAATCTCTTCTTTCTTTTTTATCTGTATAATCGCATTTTCTTCTATTTCTCTTTCTTCTTTTTTTTCAATAACTTCAACAGTTTCTTTTGCTAAACCAATCGCAGCGCAGTCGATGTCATCTTCTGCTGTACAGTCAGGGTCACATATGCCATCTCTTTTTCCGTCGCAGTAATCGTCTATGCCTCCTGATTTGCAGTCTGCAGGGCATGTTTCATATGATTCATGGGGGCTGCACATCTGATCTCTGCATGTGTCAGCAAATTCTTCAGTAGGGATATCAAACATCTCTTTTCCCTGATTGTCTTTGATTATTATCTTTGTTATACTTTTATCATAAGGCAGGTTTAGGATGAATGCTCCATAAAAAGGAGGTTCAAAAGAATAAAGATTGACTTGCTTGTCTGAAGAGTCTTTCATCTCAATCTTATAAGGATAATCTAATGTTCTTATTATAGGTTCACCATCTCCCATCTTTACAGATGAGTATGTCAATGCATCACCTGTATTGCTTAACGAAAGCTCATATATCTTTTCTGCATATACGCTTGTGCAAAGAATGCACAGGATTGCTGTGAGGATTATGATCTTCTTCATCTTTCTTCTTTATTGTTTTTATCTATCTTTGATCTATTTTTATGAGCTGTGAATATCCATCTACCAGTATTTAGCTTCTGCTTCTGTCTGGTTCCCTCCTACATCAAACATGTAAGGCACTGAAAAGACAGTCTTATTAGTTGAATCTGTTGCATTAATTCTTATGAAATAATGCCCTGGAGTCATGTTAAGGTTGATTGAATTTAGTGTTCCGGCATTTGCTGAACTATTGAAAACATCAATCTCATTTACCCTTATCGTATAGTTTATCTGATTTTCAAGCTTGTGCGTTATTGTGAAATTAATATCAGGCGATTCATTATACCAGAATCTGTCTATTGATGTTATGTTGATTCTAAAATTGTCTGTCTGAACTATTATCTTCCTTAATCCTGAAAATGCCATTATTCCGTTGCTGTCTGTTGCGATTATCCAGATGTAATGCACGCCGTCCTGCGTATTATTAATAATCACTTTTGTCAATTCGTTGTTTTTTGCATGCCCTGTGTGAAGGGTTGAGAATACGTTCTCTATGCTGTATGAGATATTTTCATCTATATTGTCTGATGCTATGAATGATACTTCTATGTCTGAGTTGTTAAATTGTGAATCATTTGCAGGAGTTATTATTGTCACGTTTGGCGCAAGCCACTGATCAAGACTATCCTGCTGTGTTGTCCCATAATCGCAGAATCCTGACATGAATTCATCAACTGTAGTATCCATTATCAGATTATAATCGATCTTTATCATCGGGCTTGTTTCTATGAACCCCTCTTTATTATTGCAGTATTTCTCATCATTGTTCAGGAAGATTATAGTGTCATTTTCCGGGTTATAGAAAGGGCATTCCTGCCTTGCTTTTTCAATCACAAGATTCTCTTCTGTATGTGCCATGCTGTCAATGATTTTGTAATAATTTATATTAGCAGACTCGTTGCTTAATATCATGATAGAATTTATATTACCTATGATATTCTGAATCTCCGAATCAAACTGCATCCTTGCACTCTGGTTTCCGTAAACTACAAATATGATATCTCTCAGTGAATCAGGATTATCCCATGGCTTCTGTATAGGTATGCATTTACCTGATGTCAGGATTATATCATCAGAAAAACCCTCTCGAACAAGATTTTCTCCATTAACTTCAACACTGTAGTTTACTCTCTGGAATTGCTTTCTTGATTGAGGTAAATTATTGCTGTCCCATTTTCCTGCATATAATCCATCATCCTTGTTTCCATCTCCATGATTTCCGTCATCATAGAGGCTGATTCTTTTTTTGTATGTTTCTATGGATATATCTGCCTTGACATTTTTTGCTGTCTTGTTGAATAATAAGGCTTTTATGATAAATTCATTTCCTCTCATCCCTGTAGCAGGCTCTGCATATGCTATTCCTCTCTGGCTTCCTTTGAATATCTCAGGAAATCCTGTTGAACCTCTTATAGAGTCTGCCCCTGGTTCAGTCATGCATCTCCAGTATTGCCTGCATTCGCTTGTTGCGATAAACTCGGATTCTGCATTCAGGCAGTTCCCTTTGAGATAGTTGCTCAAGCAGTACCCTTCCTTGTCTATGCAGCATCCAATATTGCAGACATCAAGATCTTCACAATTCTCACCCCTGTGAAAAATCCCAAAGCATTCATCTTCTGATGTTATCTGGCAGATAGATTCGCAGCAGCCCCATCCTGGCAGGATAACCATGCCTGTGGGGGTTTCATTGGTTTTCAATAGGAATATTGCGCTTGCGACTATAAGAATCATAATGATAATTGCAGGAGCACTTGACAATGTCTTTTTGGCTGCTGCAATCCTGACTGTTTTCCTGCTCAGTTCTTCGTTGTATCCTGCTTTTAGCAGAGCATCTCTTATTGATTTTGCAGAGTAGCCTTTATTAAGATTGTTTTTTACATATTCCTTAAGTTCTTTACTTGTTCTCATTTTTTCTCTGATGCCCTGTGATATACTGTCC
>JAGLGH010000050.1 GCA_023144115.1 Nanobdellota archaeon
ACTTTCATCTGCTGGATGTTATATCCAAGTTTACGCAGCGCAGGCGCAGGTAGCTCTAATGTATTATGAGCTAAGATATTTCCTGCGACAAAATTCTCCTGCCCAGGTACACTAAAATCATAAACTTCACGCTGCTTTTTAGGCAATTTCTTAATTCTGACAACTTTATCCCATAGAATATCTGCATTGGCAATAGTTTTTAGATAATCAGCAAGTTTTGTGTCTTTAGACTCAATGTATGCAGCAATCTTTTTGAGTTTTCTTCTGCCAAGTGCATTGTTTCTGTTAATATAATCATTGCTGTTGAATACACTCCTGGGGCAATATTGTTTTATCTTTTCTAGGATTCTTATACCTAATTTAAAATTATCAGAAGTATCATGAGTAGAGATTTTATCTGCAAGCTTATCAAGATTTCTGTTCTTATACGGCTGCAATAACCGAATTGTTTTGGCAAATATCTTAATGCTTTTTAAATCACTGATTCTTCCATCCTTTGTCCGATCATTTGGTTTTGATTTTGCTTTTCTTAATCTATTTATCCTAAATGTTATACCTAATGAAAGAAGAATTGTCTGAAGATCATCAAGAAGTCTTAAAGATGCAAGCGATACAATAATCTCCTTATCTGAGACACAGCCATCTCCTGAAAAGAATCCTCTAAGGAATGCTGATTTCAAGGATTTTTTTAATGTAAATATCCATGCTGGAATCTTTTTAGTATAAGCATTGCCAGTCAAATCCATCTGTTCAAATAAATATTTCATTGATGCAGAATGAATCATTAAAGAAAACTTATCCGAATGATTCTTAACCGGAAATCCAAACCGTTCAGCTATCTTTCTTACTAATAACCTTTCTTGTGGTGATGAAACTGAAAATATAATTGAATTTCTATCATAACAGCCATCTGCAATCCAAAGACCAAGAGCTTCCAGGAATTCTTGATCTAATTTAATATCTACAGGCATCCATTTAGCATGACCGTTTACTTTATATTTATCATATTGCAGATTAAGTTTTTTTGCAATTTTCAATGGAATTACTCCACCTCTGCACCAGTGCTGCAGGTTAGATTTTAATCCAAAAGGTTGTAGAGATTTCCGATTTAATAATTTTTTATCAACCTGAACATAGATACCTTCTTCAGAAAGTGGAGTTTGATATGAATTCATCTTTTTCTCAGGAAGTTGTATTGTTAAAGGGACTGCGATTTTGTCGCCAATTATAAGTTGATCAGTCTTAATCTCATTCAACAATTCATCATCTCCTATTGTAAAAAGACTATGATCTTTAGTGACTTCAATAACTCTGCCAGTTGCTGTGATTACTTCATATACATCTTTTGTAACTGTATGCTTATGTATCTTTATTGTCTTTTGCATTGATATTTTGCCATCTCTATCACATGAAGAAATCTTTGTATTTAGAAGATTGATATATTCCATTGAACCATTCTTTTTTATGCCATATTTGTTACTTGCTTGCATAAAATAGTCTTCAACTGTTGTTCTGTAAAATACATTTTTATCTTTAACTATTATTAAAGAATTTCCTGTGATGCTGTCCTCTATAGTCAGTATCCGGTTTTTCCGGAGAATCTCCGTAAGGACAGAGCCTAATACAGAAGTTTTACCTGCGCTTCTTGTTCCTGCAACAAGTATTGTTCTTGAGCCGTCAATAAGAAAGCTTATCAGACCTGCTGCAAGAGGGGTGACCATCCGGTTCTTTATGAAAAGAGGAAGTGTCCAGGGCTTATCCCTATGCCTTCTGAAAGCATAAGCAAGCCCAGAGGGATTAAGAGGAGGAGCAATGACCGCAACTCTTGCAGAAGCTCCAGGGAGTGTCATATCAGTATCAAGGATAGGATTAGCTTCATCCAGAGGTCTGCCAGATATCATCCTCAACTTTGATGCCCATGATTCTGCTTCAGGTACTGTCGGCATGATATTTGTCCTGCAGTCTGTGTAATCAGCATGGACAATGAACATTGGTATCTGCCCCATAGGCGAATTTATTGTTATATCCTGCACTTTCTCATCCTGGAGAAGTACCTCAATAAGACCAAATCCAACAGTATAACGGACAAGTATCTTTGTGAGCTCTGCAAATTCCTTTGAACGCAGCTTTATCCCCTTGTTCACAGCAAGCTCTTCGATAAGATCATGACCAACATTAGAAAATACTTCCCTCATCCTCTGGGGGTCTACAAACTCTGATTTTTTTGGCTTATGTTCAGCCATGATATTTCTTGCTATATCAATGAGCTCATACTTCTCTTCTGATAGCTTAAATTCAGGAGGAACAATATGGTAAAGATACTGAATTGTATCTGGAGTAGAAAATATTGTAACTTCAGTGCCGTCAACATTATAGCTATCAAGCTCTTCTCCATCTGGGGGATAGCTCGCCA
>JAGLGH010000051.1 GCA_023144115.1 Nanobdellota archaeon
ATTATGTGAATATCCAAAGGAAAGAATGAATCTTCCATAGCCCCTAACAAATCATGATCAACAGCAAATTCTACCTCACTTAATTTCAATATCTGTTTTAGACTGCAAAACTCACAGGTAAAAGAAATCCCTTTATCCAACATAGACCAATCCCTATTAATTGATTTGCATTTATTGCATAGAACATTTATTTGAGATCCATGTTTCTCCTGAGAAAGATAATTTTCAATAATCCCTCTAAATTCTAAATTCTCCAATAGATCCGAAACCCTATGGGATTCTACTTGGATGTTCTTTTTTATATTTTGAACATCTTCAACAAAGGATTTTATTTTTTCAATACTATAATCTGCTAAACTTTTGTATTTTTTAGATGGATCTTTTTGATAGATAAAAGGGATTTGCTCCCCACCATCTTCAACATCTACTAATGCAATAATAACTTTACATCTATAACCCAGTTTAATTATTTTCTCACCTAATATAAAACAACTTAAGATCGGCAGAATATTTCCGATATGCAGATCTCCATTCATTCGCAATCCCATTCTCAGAACTATTTCCTTAGTACTATGTTTATATTTCTGCACATATTCTACTATCTCCTCAATACTATTTGTATAATCCATTTATTTCAACCAAATTGATTTTCTGGTGTTGGAAGAGAACCCATGCAATTTAATTTATCAGAGATTTCTTTGACATAGCCTAGCGCAGAATCCACTCCACCGCATTCAATACATAGTTTATCACAAAACCAATCATACCAAAGTCTTCTCGCTTGATATAAATCTGGATTATCAGTTTCAAACAAATCTAAGTGCTTCCCTCTGTGATATGCTTCTTGTCTGAGCATTTCCCAGGAGGGAGATCCTGGCAGAGGCAATAATGGAGAGCCAGTTACCACAGCAACTTTATCACCTAATGATTCTTTCATTCTATCTACAAAACTTATGCACCCTTCTAAGGATTTCTTTGTTGCCAAAGGAGCGCCAAGAACAAAAGATCCAATAATCCTAAATCCATAATTTTTTGCAATCTCAACTACCCTTTCATGATGCCTTACTGTTGAACCTTTATGAAGACTTCTTAAATCTTCATCTGTAACTGCTTCAAATCCAACATGAATATCTTCAACTCCTAATCTCCAAAAAACATCTGCAAGCTTATCTGAATAAAAGAAACCTTTTCCAGATTTTGTATAAATCTTAATTCCATAATCTTCATGAGGCTTAATATTTTTAGGCATATTAGATAATACCTCTGTCCACCATCCTAATCCTGCTCCAGTTGTTTCATCTGCATAATTAACCATGAACACCTTTCCATGATGGCCATATCTTTTAACATGGTCTTCTATCCATCTTCCAAAAAATCTGGGATCATGTAACAAATATTCAGTACCAATATCACAAAATAAACAATATCCTCCTCTTTTCTTATTCATATCCTGCCATTTACATCCTTCTGGTGAGACCATAGTAAAACCTATGTCTCCAGTTAAGAATTGATTTCTGAAAACTCTCGAATAATCTGACACATCTAAAAAAGATTCATAATCAACAAAAGGAAAGAATTCCTGTGATTGCCTGGAAATTTTATTTTCTCTTAATCCCTTATTTTTATCAAGATATATTAAATTATCAACTTCTTCCTTTTTTCTTTTCCCTAAAATATATTCCACATATTGGATTAAGGCAATTTCCCCCTGACCTTGAATTACATCCAATCCTCTGTTCTGCGCAATATATTTACCACACCTATCCCCTTCTGCATGAATCCCTCCAACTACTATCTTATCAGTCGGCGAATCCTCAATTATCTCTAAACAATTTGTCCAGTTCAAACTAGTATGCGCAGAAATGCCTAACAAAGACTTACTTGACATTTCTCTTACTCTGCCTCTTAATTGGTCCTGTCCAATTTGAACACCATCCAACACTTCAACTTCCAAATATGGGAATCTCGCTCTTGCCATTTTTGCAATTCTCGTAACTCCTAAGGGAGGTAATGATGCCCCTACAAATGATTGCCCTTTCGCAACTTCTGGTATTGCAATTACAATTTTTTCTAAATTTCCATTTATTTTATTCATGAATGTCAGAAGTGAGACAAGATATATATTCCTTTTTAGAGAAAAACAGTATAAAAGGGAAATATTTATATATTCTACACAGATTTACACTGTTATGAGAGAAATAACATTAAGAGATTATAAGATCTTATCTGAATTAGACAAAAATCCAAAATTATCTTATAACCAAATTGGAAGAAAATTAAGATTATCTCCATCTGTAGTAGAGAGGAGAATAAAAAACCTGATAAAAAATAGAATAATTAAAGCTTTTTTAAGTATTATAAATTACAAGAAATTAGGATACACTTATTATAGCATATATGCAAAATTTCATAATATTAATGAAGAAAAACGAGAACATATTTATGAATATCTAAAACAACACCCCTTATCAGGACAAATCCTAAGATGTGATGGTAGATGGCAATTAATTTATGGTTTCTTTGCAAAAGATATTTTTCATTTAAATGAAGAACTTCAAAAATTTAATGATTTATTTGGAGAGAATATTGGTGAAACCGAAAAGATAATCCATATAGGCAGCCATCATTATTATAGAGGGTATTTAATCAACAAAGAAACATCAAGACCCAGCGAGCCGTTTTTAGGAGGACGTGAAAATCCAGTAAATTTAGACAAGAAAGATCTAAAACTTTTAAATTTTATAAGAAGCAATGCAAGAATTAGCCTGGTTGATCTAGCAGAAAATATAAAAATCAGCGTTGATCAAATTAGATATAAATTAAAAAAGTTAAATAATGAAAACATTTTAATGGGATATTGGCTTCATCTTAACCCCAAAAATATAGGATTGCAATTCTACAGAATCTTACTCAAATTAAAAAATATAGATAATAAAGCAGAAGATCAATTACTGACTTTTTTAAATATAAACAAAAATGTCATAAGATCTAATCGCGTATTTGGATCATGGGATCTTTTTATCGATATGGAAATAAGTACTGAAGACTTCCGTAAGTTCCTTGACTTTTTTCTTCAAGCATTTTCAGATCAAATTCAGGAGTATGAAACATTAATGATTTATGAAGAGACAAAATTCACATTTAGTCCTTTATTTTAAAATCTGCTTTTTCGATTCAAAATATGAATCATAAGTTTTATATAACCCATTAGTTCAATCAAATAATATGGCAATAACCCCTATTTGTGATAAATGCAAAAAAGAACTAGTAGATTTCGGTGCAATTCTATTGAGCCCGCCTGATGAAAATGACAAAGTAAGGAAATTTCACTTATGCAAATCTTGTTATCATGACGTTATTAATTCTTTTTAGACGAATATGACACTCAAACCAAAACTCTTATAAAGCCTCAACCATTCTATATTAATTAGATTTATCGTCATAAAATGGAAGAAGACAACCCTAAAAAAACAGAAGAAGATATGGAAGAAAATCCTGAAATTCTCCCTGAAAAAGCAGAAGAAGAGACTTCAGTTGAAGAAGAAAGAGAAGAGCCTGCTAAAGGAAAAACCCCAAATGAAGAAAAAAAGGAAGAAGAGAAGAAAACAGGGGAACAAATCATATCCAGAGAAATTGAAAAAGAGATGAAAACCTCTTATCTTGATTATTCTATGTCTGTTATTGTAGGCAGGGCACTGCCTGATGTAAGAGACGGACTCAAACCAGTCCATAGAAGAATCCTGTATGCCATGAATGACATGGGAATGCAGTTTAACAAGCCTTATAAGAAATCCGCAAGAATCGTAGGGGAGTGCCTTGGAAAATATCACCCTCACGGCGATACAGCAGTATATGACTCAATGGTGCGTATGGTGCAGACATTCTCTCTGCGCTATCCTTTGGTAAATGGCCAGGGTAATTTTGGAAGTATTGATGGAGATTCTGCAGCAGCTATGAGATACACAGAAGCCAGACTCCAAAAAATAGCTGGAGAGATGCTACAGGACATTGACAGGGAAACCGTAGATTTCACAGACAATTTCGATGGCAGCTTAAAAGAGCCTACTGTTTTGCCATCAAAAATACCAAACCTCCTAATAAATGGAAGCAGTGGTATTGCTGTTGGCATGGCAACTAACATTCCGCCGCATAATCTTTCCGAAGTTGGAAACGCAATAATTGCAACAATTGACAATAGAGAAATTACCCCCGCAGAACTGGGAGAATACATAAAAGGACCAGACTTCCCAACAGGAGGAATCATCTGCGGCACAAATGGCATAAAAAGCGCTTATGGCACAGGAAGGGGAAAAGTTATTGTGCGAGCCAGACCAGAGATTGAAGAGAAAGGCAAAAGAGAAGTAATCATAATCAAAGAAATCCCTTATATGGTAAACAAATCGCACCTTATAGAAGAAATAGCAAATCTTGTTAAAGATAAGAAGATCACTGGAATCAGCGACCTAAGAGATGAATCAGACAGGGAAGGAATGCGAATAGTAATTGAACTCAAGCAAGGCGCAAATTCAGAGATTATACTTAACCAGCTTTACAAGCATTCCAGGATGCAGACAACTTTTGGAATAATAATGCTTGCTCTTGTCAATAACAGACCAGTTGTCCTTGACCTGAAAGCAATACTTAACCTATTCATAAAGCATAGGCAAATTGTAATCAGAAGAAAAATAAAATTCGACCTGAAAAAAGCAGAAGCAAGAGACCATATCCTGCAAGGACTTATTATTGCGCTTGACAGCATTGATGAAATTATATCAAAGATCAAAGCATCCCGGAATGTGGAAGAAGCTAAAACTATGCTCATAGCTGATTATGAACTTTCAGAGGATCAGTCAAAAGCTATCCTTGATATGAAACTCCAGAAACTGGCTTCCCTTGAGCAGCAGAAGATTAAAAATGAACATGAAGAACTGCTGGCTCTTATTGAAAAACTTAAGCAAATTCTTGCATCAGAAGAAGAAATCCTAAAAATAATAAAAAAAGAGACTCAGGAACTTATTGATACATATGGAGACAATAGACGAACAGATATAAACTTTGATTTTGAAGACGAAGATATTGACATTGAAGACCTTATCAAACCTGAAGACATGGTAGTTACAATCACCCATGCAGGTTATGTGAAAAGAATTCCTATCGATACATATCGCGAACAGAAGCGCGGCGGAAAAGGAATAAAAGCAACAGGCACAAAAGAAGAAGATTTTGTTGAAGACGTATTTGTAGCAAATACTCATGACTATATACTATTCTTTACAAACCACGGAAAAGTCAAATGGCTAAAAGTGTATAGGATTCCTGAAGCAGGAAGGATTGCAAAAGGAACTCCACTTGTTAATCTTGCTAAACTAGAACAAGACGAAAGTGTAAAAGCCTTTGTCAGAGTCAAGGAATTTAAAGAAGGATATGTTATGATGTGCACAAAAAAAGGCAGGATTAAAAAGACAAGCCTTGCTGAATTCTCCAGACCAAGAAAAGGTGGAATCATGGCAATTGACCTAAGAGAAGGAGATAAGCTTATTGATTCTATTCTCACTGATGGAAAACAGCAAATTATAATAGCAACAAAGATGGGGCGAGCTGGCAAATTCAAAGAGAGTGATGTAAGACCAATGGGCAGGACTGCCTCAGGTGTAAGAGGCATATCCTTAAAACCAAATGACGAAGTCATAGGCATGGTAAAAGCAAATGATAATATGACTATTCTTACAATAACTGAAAATGGTTTTGGAAAGCAAACAAAGGTAAGTGATTACAGGCTCACCAAAAGAGGAGGCCTGGGTGTAAGAAATATTATTACAAGTGAAAGGAATGGTTCAGTTGTAGCTGTTAAAGCAATTGATGGCAATATAGGTCTGCTGTTCATGAGCAAGGACGGTATTGTAATCAGGACAAACTCATCAGGAATATCCACAATTGGAAGAAATACGCAAGGAGTAAAGCTTATGAATTTGATTACAGGTGACAAGGTTGTTGCAGCAGCAAGAATAGTAAACG
>JAGLGH010000052.1 GCA_023144115.1 Nanobdellota archaeon
GAGGATGGCTTGCTTGCAATGGTTGATTATAATGCCATTGTTGTCAGCTGTGATTATGAAACACAATTAGACAGGCATAAAGGTGGAGATCTGCCAATGGGTCAGATTAAGAAACGAATCTGCAATCAACTTAGCAATACTGAGAAGAGTAATCAGATATGGAAGATGCAGCAAGAGCAGGGTTTGGGAGATCTCTTTTTGTTTGATACTTCTCACAATCCTGGGCTTGAGGATTATCTGGTGCTTTTTGATAAGATTAGTGCTGCGCAAAGCAGATGAACTGGTTATTTGGCAGAATTTATTGTTTATCAGGAGATTTTGTGTGCGAGTAGTACAACTATTAAGACAGTATTTGAGGCGAAATAACTAAGTAAAATACAACTCTTTCCTTTATGTAAGGTGATAAGACAAAACATGGAGGATGGAAAAATGAGTGAACTTGAAAATTTAGTTGGAAAAAACAAAGCCCCAGCAGGACGTGGAGATTACATGAGCATGATGAAGAATACTGCGTATAAGGTTGGAGGGTATATTAAAGATACTGTAGCAGAAAAAGTTGAGCTTTTTACAAATCCCAAAAAATTGTATAATGAGATGAAAGAATTAGGCAGAAAAGAGGGCAAACCATTCATGTGCTATGCATTAGCTGTTGAGATTACTGAAGACATTGTAATCCCTGCAATCCTTAGCGCAACAGGACATCCGGAATTTATCCCTGCAGTGCTTGCATTTCATAGTGAACCTGTTATGTATCCACTTTATTTTGGTGCCAGAAAGATGATCAGAAATTTTCGAAAACAAAAACTGGAAAGAAAGAGCAGGGGGATTCAAAAAGATTTGGGCAGTATGATGCAGAACTATCAAAAAACTATTGCATATAGGAAGAGTTGATAAAAATGAAAACCAGAACTGAAGACGAATTTAAGATAGAAGATTACAGCCACTGCTTATTCAGGATTCCAAAAGCAGGAGGGAGGGCATTATGGGAGATTACAAACAGCTGTAATTATTCATGCCCTTATTGTATCTTTAGTGCCAGGCATGGGAATATTGAAGGAGAGCTTACAACAGATGAATGTTTTGAATTGATTAAAGGTCTTAAAAGAAATGGATTTACTCATCTGAAAATCACAGGCGGCGAACCATTCAAGAGAAAAGATATGGCAGAGATTCTTGAGAAAGCAAGTGAACTTGAGTTTATTGTTGACATCTCTACAAATGCATCCTATATTAACAAGGATATTGCAGGCAAAATAGGAAAATTAGACCTGCAAATGGTGCATGTAAGCCTTGACGGGCATAATAAAGAGATACATGAAAATGCAAGAGGACCAAACACCTACAAGCCAACTGTAAATGGAATCGAGAACCTGGTTAAGAATGATGTTTATGTCAGGCTTGGGACTGTTATTTTTAAGGAAAATGAGGACTATATTGAAGAAACTGTACAGTATGCAGGCAAGCTGGGAGCAAAAGAGATTATTTTTTCCTATATGGAACCAGTTGGCAGGATGAAGGATAATTACCAGATGATCTCAACCAAAGACATGCCTTCATTAAAAAAAGAATTAGATGTGCTTGCAGTAAAGTATGAAGATGTGGTTAAAGTCAGTTATAGCTTTACTGAACATGCAGCATGTGAACAAGGAACCTGCCCTGCAGTGGATAAGTTTGTTTATATAGATAATCTTGGAAGACTCTCGCCCTGCACATGGGTGGTTGAGAAATTTCCAGAATACAGATCAACTTTGACACTAAAAGATGCAAGTTTTGAAGAAATAATTGATTCAAAGCCAATTTGTAATTTTTTAACTTATGTACAGAACAAAAAAGGATGCCCTGTAAGAAGAAGATGAGATACCAAATAAATACAACTGAAACACTGGAAGAGATTGCCAATGGGCTTGATAATTTTAGTTTTAATGAGAGGTTTGGAAGATATTCGCCAATGTACATGTTTGCTACTGAGAATCTTAGTGGTTATTTTCCATATCTTGATCTGAAGGATAAAGAGGTCTTAACAGTCTGCTCATCAGGAGATCATATAATCAATTCATATATGTTTGGTGCAAAGAGTGTTGATTGTTTTGACTGCAATATGCTGTCAGGCATTATTGCGGAACTAAAGATTGCTGCAACCAGGGATTTCAGCTTAAGAGAATATCATGACTTTTTTTTGAGATATGGTCATGGTGGTGAAATTAGTGAGAAAGCATTGAATTTAGACCAATACAAAAGGATTGAGGAAGAGTTATCAGATGTATGCAGAGGGTTTTTTGACTTTGCTTATAATTTGTTTAATTATTCAGGAAAAGAATTACGAAATTCAGTATTTTTTAACAATAGATATGATACAAATGAATTGAAGATCAGGAGTAATCCATATTTGTGGGATGAGAGTAATTTTCAGGAGGCAGATTGCATTGAATCACGCTTTTTTTTAAGCGATATTTCTGGTATCAGCAATAATTGCGACAAAAAGTATGATGTCATAATGCTATCGAATATCTCAGATTATGCCCGCATGATGTTTGAGGGTGATTCTTATCTTGAAAAGTATTGTGAAAATGTGGCTGTTCCGCTTTCTGGATGCCTTAGGGAAGGGGGTAAACTTGTTGCAGCTTATGTTTATGCAGATGATGGTGAAGATATCAGAAGCCAGATTGATGATAAGGATTTAAGAGAAGAAGTTTTTGGCGTACTGGATATGAGGTATAAGGAATACAGTTTTCAGAGTGTGATAAAAGGGATGAGGGATACAGTGATTGTTTTGGAGAAAATAACTGAGAGGTAAAATGAAAATGAAAAAACTAAAGGATTTAAAGGGAACATATGGAAGCAATGATATCAGCAATCTTGTTGCATTTGCTCGGGATGCGCCTATCATGCTTCAGGATGACCAGAATTATCATCTGGATAAATGCGGAACAACAGTCCATATATATGGATCTGAGAGGGGGATTGAGGAATATAAGATATCCTGCGCAGGAGATTATGTCAGTATAGGCAATGTTAGCGCAACTAAATCAGGCATTGAAATAGATGTCAAAGCTGTGGGGATTGATAAGATAATACTGCATAATGAAGCATACAGTAAAACAGCAAGCGAAACAATTGCGCGAAGGACAGAAAGGAACTTTGATATTATAGGCGAATCCCGCAATTCAGGAATGTGTGTTAATTCTGGTGAAAGCAGAGGCGAAGGTGAATCCCGCAGTTATGCAAGGCAGAGAAAAAATGCATATTTTGGTGGTGAATCAATAGGAGCGTCACCTGGAGAATCGAGGGGATATTCTGGCGGCGAGTCAAGAGGTTGGTCATCAGGAGAATCGAGAGGATATTCTGGTGGTGAGTCCAGAGGAAGGTCTGGCGGAGAATCGAGGTGGTAATATGTCAGGCGACAAAAATTTTTCA
>JAGLGH010000053.1 GCA_023144115.1 Nanobdellota archaeon
TATTGAAATCAAGGGGTCGCGAGTTCGAATCTCGTACGGCCCATATGCTACATCAGAAAAGGGAATTTCAAAAAAAATGGTTAAAGCATACAACATAAGCGAACACATCCTCGTTCCTAAGCATACAAAGCTAAGTGAAGAGGAGAAAGAGACTGTCTTAAAAAAATACAACATATCTGTTACACAGCTTCCAAGAATTTTTAAGAATGATTCAGCAATAAAAGACATGAAGCTGAAATTGGGAGATGTTGTTAAGATTGTCAGGCAAAGTCCAACAGCAGGAAAAATTGTATTCTACAGAGGAGTTACAAATGGTTAATAGCATTAAGATACTTATCAAAAACTACTTTGAAGATCAGACTTTTGTGCAGTCAAAGATTGAGAGTTTCAATTATTTCATTGAACAGGAACTTCAAAAGATAATTGAAGAGAACAAAGACATTGAACCGACAATAATACCTCACAATGTGGATAAATTCCAGATAAGGCTTGATAAAATCTGGATTGAAAAACCGCAGATAACTGAGGCAGATGGTTCAAAAAAGGAAATCTTTCCAATTGAGGCAAGGTTGAGGAAGATAACTTATGCTGCGCCATGTTTTATTGAGTTATCCAGTCATATCAATGGAGTCCAAAGAGAAACTTTTACTACACAGATTGGAAATCTTCCTATTATGTTAAGGTCCAAGTTCTGCCTTCTGAATAAGCTTTCAAAAGAAGATCTGATTAAAATTGGCGAGGATCCAAACGATCCAGGAGGATATTTCATAATAAACGGCACTGAAAAAGTGCTGATTCATATTGAGGATCTTGCATCAAACACATTCCTTGTTGATCATGTCGGTACAGGAGTGAGCGAATATGTTGGGAAAATGTTCTCAGAAGCAGGTTCATTCAAGATTCCGCATACAATTGAAAGGTTGAAAAATGGAATATTCTATCTATCATTTACAAGGGTAAAAAGGGTTCCTCTTGTAATGGTTCTTAAGGCGCTAGGGATGATGCAAGACGAAAAAATCATGCACAGTGTTTCTGAAGACAGGCAATTTGATGAAGTTCTTATGAATCTTTATGAATTTGTTGATTTGAAAAAGGAAGAAGATGCGCTGGACAGGGTTGCTAAGACAATAGGTATAACGCAGTCTAAAGAGATAAGGGTGGAAAGGATGGGAGAAATCCTGGACAAATACCTGCTTCCTCATATAGGCATAACAAGTGAATATAGAATGCAAAAAGCCTACAATCTTTGCAAAATGATTAAAAAATTCCTCTTGGTCGCTAACAAAGAGTTGCCTAATGATGACAAGGATCACTATATGAATAAGAGGTTGAAATCAAGCGGGGATCTTCTTGCAGACCTTTTCCGTGTCAACCTGAAAGTTCTTATCGGCGATCTTCTTTATAATTTCCAGAGAATTGTTAAAAGAGGGAAATTCCCTTCGATTAAGGTAATAATAAGAGACAAGCTTCTTACATCAAGAATTTATAGTTCGATGGCAACTGGAAACTGGGTAGGCGGCAGAAAAGGGATAAGCCAGCGTATGGATAGGATAAACTTCCTTGCAACAATGTCTCATCTTCAGAGAGTGGTCAGTCCGCTTTCTGCATCTCAGGAAAATTTTCTGGCAAGAGAGCTACATTCAACTCATCTTGGCAGATTATGTCCTATTGAGACTCCGGAAGGAACCAATATTGGTCTGAGAAAGAATCTTGCTATGCTTGCTACAGTATCAACAATTGCAAAAGAAGAAGACATATTAACATCATTAACAAATCTGGGACTGGAAGTGGCAAAATGAGTGAAGTATATTTTAATGGGAAATTCATAGGCACAGTCGAAAACGGCTTGGAGTTTACTAATCAAGTAAGAGGAGAAAGAAGAAAAGACATAATCTCTTCAGAACTTAATATAAATTATAATGAAAAGACTGATAATGTGATGATGCAGGGCGATAAGGGTAGGGTCAGAAGGCCTCTTATCATTGTGAAGGAAGGCAAGCCTATGCTGACAGATGCGTATATAAAACAGATCCAGAATGGAGATATCAAGTGGCAGGATCTTATTACACAAGGTATCATCGAATATATTGATGCTCTGGAAGAAGGGAATACTCTCGTAGCGTTTACAGAAGATGCCCTGACAGAAGAGCATACTCATCTGGAAATAAGCCCATTGGCAATAATAGGAACATGTACTTCTCATGTTCCATTCGGAAACTTTAACCAATCTACAAGGCTTAATGCAGGCAGCAAGAACCAGAAGCAGGCAATCGGTTTCTATGCAGCGAATTTTGCAGTAAGGATGGATATGGATGTGAATCTTCTCCATACACCACAGATTCCTATTGTAAAATCAATTATGCATGATATTACTAATTATCAGGAACATCCGTCAGGTCAGAACTTTGTTGTAGCTGTTATGAGTTATGGCGGATATAATATGGAAGACGCATCACTTATCAATAAAGGATCTATAGAACGGGGTCTTGCAAGAAGCTCATATTTCAAGCCAGCCATTACAGAAGAATTAAGATATTCAGGCGGCCTTATAGACGAAATATGCGTGCCTGACAAGGATGTCAGAGGATATAAGAGCGAGACTGATTATCGGATGCTTGAAGAAGATGGCATAATCTATCCTGAAGCAAAGGTCACAGAAGGGGATATCATCATTGGAAAGACAAGCCCACCAAGGTTTCTAAGTTCAATGGATGAATATAATCTTACTTCAAATCTTAAGCGTGAAAGTTCGCTTGGATGCAGACACGGGGAAAGAGGCACTGTAGATTTTATAATTCTTTCAGAGAATGAGGAAGGTAATAAGCTTAT
>JAGLGH010000054.1 GCA_023144115.1 Nanobdellota archaeon
GGCATGGGCAGAAAGGTGTCATTGGGATGGTAATCCCTCAGGCAGACATGCCATTTACAGCTTCAGGAATAACACCAGATTTGATATTCTCACCGCATGGTATCCCATCAAGGATGACAATAGCTCACCTCATTGAACTTATCGGGGGAAAGGCAGGCGCTCTTGCAGGGAGACAGATAGACGGAACATTATTCCAGTCAGAAGCTGAAAAAGATATTAGGGAAGAATTGCAAGCAATGGGTTTCAGAGAAAACGGGACTGAAACAATGTATAATGGAGTCACAGGAAAGCAGTTCAAAGTAAAGATATTCATCGGAAACATGTATTATCTTAAACTTAAACATATGGTATCTAATAAGATACATTCAAGGGCAAGAGGTCCTATCCAGCTGCTTACAAGGCAGCCTACAGAAGGAAGAGCAAAAGAGGGAGGATTAAGATTAGGAGAGATGGAGAAAGATACTTTTGTCGCGCATGGCACAAGCCTCCTGCTGAAGGAAAGGTTTGACAGTGATAAGACAGTTGTTCCAGTATGTGAGCAATGCGGTGTCATCGCAATAAGAGATGAGTTCAAGGACAAAAGATATTGTTCAATCTGCGGCGAAAATGTAGAAATTACTGATATTGAGCTTTCTTATGCATTTAAGCTTATGCTAGATGAATTAAAGACTTTAGGATTATATCCAAAATTAGAGCTTGAAAATAAATATTAAAACTATCAAAGGATGCAAAATGCCAGAAGAAGAAAAAAATCAAAATCCAGAAGAAACAGAGCCTGAAACTGTAAAAACAGGAGCTATCAGCGGAGATCTCGTTGGTGAAGAATATATTGAAAGAGTAGAAGGACATGAACAGTATGTCTATAAGAAAGTCAGAACCATAACTTTTGGCGTCCTGTCTCCTGTAATGATAAAGAAGATGGCTTCTGCAAAAGTCGTGACACCTGAACTTTATGACAGGGAAGGTTATCCAGTTGATGGCGGATTGATGGATATAAGGCTGGGAGTTATTGATCCTGGACTTAAATGCAAGACTTGCGGCTCAAAACTCAAAGAATGTATTGGTCATTTTGGCTATATTGAACTTGCAAGGCCGATAATCCATATAAAATACGCTAACATTATACTGAATATTCTGAGATGTACCTGCAGGGAATGCGGAAAGGCTCTTATCAACCCAGGATCTTTAGAAAAATACATCGATTCTCTTGATAATATTGAAAAGACGCAGGGCATAGAAGCAAGAAGGGCTGAGATAAAAAAGATGATCACTGAAATGAGGACTATTAGCAAGTGTCCGCATTGCAAGGCAAAACAGCTTAAGGTGACAATAGAAAAACCGACAACATTCCTTGAAGATGAAAAAAGGATAAGCCCAATTGAAATAAGGACAAGGCTTGAGAAAGTTCCTGATGATGGACTGTTATTATTTGGATTAGACCATAACTTTGTAAGACCTGAATGGATGGTTCTGACAGTTCTTTCTATACCTCCAGTTACAATGAGGCCATCAATCACCCTGGAAAGCGGGGAAAGAAGTGAAGATGACCTTACGCATAAGCTTGGAGATATAGTGCGAATCAACCAAAGACTTTTTGAGAATATAAACGCAGGAGCGCCAGAGATAATAATTGAGGACCTCTGGGATTTGCTGCAGTACCATATAACAACTTTTTTTGATAATAATATAGCTCAACTCCCTCCTGCAAGACACAGAAGCGGACAGCCTTTAAAGACGATAACAGAAAGAATAACAAGCAAACAAGGAAGGATAAGGCATAATCTTGCAGGAAAAAGAACCAATTTCTCTGGCAGAACTGTGATTAGTCCTGATCCGAAAATATCTATAAATGAAGTTGGCGTACCTAAGGAAATGGCAATGAAACTTACAGTTCCTGAAAAGGTCAATGAATGGAACTTAGTGTACCTTAAGAAATTTATAGAGAACGGTAATGACAAATATCCTGGCGCTAACTATGTCATCAGGCCTGACGGCAAGAAAAAGAAGATAACTGAAGAGACAAAAGAAGCAGCTCTTGAAGAGATTCAGCCAGG
>JAGLGH010000055.1 GCA_023144115.1 Nanobdellota archaeon
TTTGATGGAGATGAGATGAACCTTCATATTCCTCAGACAGAAGAAGCAAGAGCTGAAGCTGAAGAGCTTATGCTTGTAGAGAAGCAAATAATATCTCCTCGTTATGGATTAAGCGTCATAGGATGCATCCAGGATTCAATCAGCGGAAATTTCGTGCTTACAAGGGACATGGAATTTGATAATCAGGAGGCAATAGATATCTTATATTCTATCGGCGTTGATGATTTTTCAAGACTTCCAAATAAGGCAAAAATATCAGGCAAAGACATGTTCAGCATGATTCTACCTCCTGACTTTACTTATGCAGGGAAATCAAAATCATGCATTGCTCCATCTGCTAAATGCAAGGAGTGTGATAAATTTTCCAGTAAGGGATGCAGTGTGCATGGATTGGTTGAAATCAAGAAAGGCAAACTTATTTCTGGTGTAATGGATTCAGCAAACCTTGGTGAAGGAAAAGGCCTTATGTTAAGGCAACTCCATAAGAGGTATGGTAATGCAGAGACAGCCAGGATACTTGAAAAGATGATGAGACTTGGGGTAGCAGCGTTATATAGTAGAGGATTTACAACAGGCATAGAAGATTCTGATGTATCAGATACAGGAAAAGAAGAGGTTGAGAAAATTTTAGCAGCAGCTGAAATCAAAGTGGATGAACTTATCGAAATATTCAACAACAATAAACTTGAGACCTTTCCTGGCAAGACAGAAGCTGAAACTCTTGAACTGAAGATTCTTGAAGTTCTGAATAAGGCAAGAAACCTGGCAGGAAAGATAGTGCAGGATTATTCAGAAGAATCTAATCATACAATAATAATGGCAAAAAGCGGCGCGCGAGGCGGACCAATCAATCTTGCGCAGATGGCAGCATGCGTCGGGCAGCAAGCTATGAGAGGCAAGAGGATTGAGAAAGGTTATTCAGGCAGGACATTATCAGCTTTTAAAGTTGGAGACTTAGGTCCAAAGGCAAGAGGATTCATAAGAGATGGCTTTAAAAAAGGATTGAAACCATGGGAATTCTTCTTTATGGCGATGACTGGAAGGGACAGCCTGATGGATACTGCTCTTCGAACACCAAAATCAGGATATTTATACAGGAGACTTGCAAATGCGATGCAGGATATCAGAGTAGAATATGATGAGACTGTAAGGGATTCAAGAGGGAATGTAATTCAATTCTTATATGGAGAAGATGGAATCGATGTCTCAAGATCTGAGAACGGTGTAATCAATGTCAAGAATATAATCGAATCAAAAATAAGCTCAAGGTGAAAAATGGTAGATTTATATAAAGAATACACAGAAAAGTTATCTCCTAAAGTGTTGGATGAGATAAAAGCAAAGGTTCCAGGAAATATAAGCCAGGCAAAGCTTAGGGAAATCATGGAAGCTGTTTATGAAGAATATCAACAGATTAAAGTTGATGCAGGCGAATGTGTCGGACTTGTTGGAGCAGAATCTATAGGAGAACCAGGTACACAGATGACACTGGACACATTTCACCTTGCAGGAGTATCTGAAGTGAACGTTACAATGGGCCTGCCAAGGATAATTGAGATTCTCGACGGAAGAAAACTAATTAAAACTCCTATGATGGAGATATACCTTCAAAGTCCTTATAATAAGGGTAAAGACATCAGGGAACTTGCAATTTCAATCAAGGAAACAAAGCTGGGTGAGATTGCAGAAGAGATGAATATCAATGTTGTTGACCTCTGCGTAGAAATCAAGCTCAATAAAGAGAAAATAAAGGCAATTGGTGCTAAACATGCCCAGATAGTAAAAACATTGGGAAAATCAATGCGAGCTATCACAATCAAAGAAAAGGCAGAAGAGATTATTGTCAAACCAAAAGGTAAAGATGTAAACCTTAATACAGTATTTAAACTTAAAGAAAATCTGAAAAAGACTTATGTCTCAGGCATAAAGAATATATCGCAGGTTCTTCCAGTAAAGAGAGAAAGTGAGTTCATCATTGTTACAGCAGGGTCAAACCTTAAAGAAGTGCTGAAACTCAAGTTTGTTGATACGACGAGGACAATCTCAAATGATATTTTTGAAGTGCAGAAAGTGATTGGAGTCGAAGCTGCGCGCCAAGCTATAATTAATGAGGTATTTAAGGTGATTGATTCTCAGGGTCTTAATGTAGACCAAAGGCATATTATGCTTGTTGCTGATACAATGTGCCAATCAGGCGTCATCAAAGGTATCACAAGATATGGAGTTGTGAGCGAAAAAGCAAGTGTCCTTGCAAGAGCAAGTTTCGAGACACCTATTAAGCATATAATAGATGCAGCAATGATAGGTGAGGTTGACAAGCTTGACTCAGTTGTTGAGAATGTCATGCTTAACCAGCCAGTACCTATTGGCACAGGTCTTCCAGGACTTATAACAAAAGTGGTTAAAAAAATATGAGTGGAGAGATATAAAATGGCAAAGAAAGTAGTTGCAGACGAGAACATAGTTCAAATCAAGAAAGGTCTTGAGGATGAGAAAGTAATAATAGGAAATGACAGGGTCCTGAAAGAGCTTAGAAATGGAAATCTTCTAAAAATTTACCTGAGCGCGAATTGTGCTGAAGATATGAAGGAAACATTAGATCATGATGCAAAACTGACAGGCACAGAAATAATACAGTTGCCTTATCCGAATGATGAGTTTGCAGTGTTGTGCAAAAAACCTTTCTCTATTTCTGTAATAGGGCTTAAAAAAGAATGAGCAAAATAAAGTTCGACATAGAATCAATAAAGCTAATGACCTTGTTTGAGAGTATTACAAGGTCGCATGTCAAGGATATGATAATTAGAGAAGGTGCTTTGATTTTTATAGTTATGCCAGGAGAGATAGGTAAGGCAATAGGCAAGAAAGCAGGAAATATCAAGAAACTGGAACGGATATCCAAGAAGAAGATACGAATTATAGAATATAGAGATGATCTTGAGAAATTTGCCAGGAATGTTATCATGCCGCTCAAAGTGAATAATATAGATATCGAAGGCAAGATTGTGACAATGACCAGCCCTGACTCGCAGACAAGAGGACTTCTTATTGGAAGAGCTGCTGTTAATCTGAGGAATTTTGAAAGTATTGTCAAAAGATATTTTGATATTGATGAGATAAAGATTGTTTAATATCTAATTCTAATTAAGCTATCCTCAAAATCTTTGAAAATATGTTTATTTAATTTGCCTTCATCAACATTTTTCCTAAGCATCTTCAATGCAGCAGATAATATTTTTGTATCTTTATATGGGCGGCAGGCGGTAAGAGCCTCATAACAATCAATAATTCCTAACACCTGTGCAGTTTTTGATATTTCTTCTTTTATTTTAGGGTAGCCGCTGCCATCTAATTTTTGATGGTGCTGATAAGCAGCATTTGCAATTTTAGCATCTATTTTGCAGCTATTTAGAATATTATATCCAATAACAGGATGTTCTTGCATTTTCTGAGTTTCTTCTTCAGTAAGTCTTCTTGGTGCTTTAAGGATATCATCACTTATCTGAGTCTTGCCTATGTCATGCAATAATCCTGCCAGAGCATAGGTCTCAACTTCACTTTCAAATTGACCTCCTGCATAATAACAAAATCTTAATGTCATAGCCATAACATTAATCGAATGCAGTGAAGTTGTAGAATCTTTAGCAGTTATATTATTATATAATAGTTCCATAACATCTGGATTTATTGCGTAGTTTTCAACCAGAATCTTGACAGTATCTGCAATACCTTCAATATTGCTGCTGCTTGGCTCACTAAATGTTTCTTCAACAATATTTATAATTATATCTTTAATGCTTTGATTGTCTTTTGATTCAAAAGCATTAATTAATTCTTGGTTTTGTTGTATGAGTGTAACTTTGTTTTCAGAAGTGAGATATTTTTTATATTCATCATTAGCTAAATCTCCTATGCAAATCGTATTGTCTTTCATTTTAATCTCTCAGATATTTTATTGTACAATAAGTGAGTCTTTAGATATTAATAAAGGTTACTGTCAAAAAGAATTACTTGTAGGATTTTCTAAATCATTGCTAAAGGAAGATAATTCTAGCCTTTTCTTAAAATAGGAAATATTAAATAAACAATTTAATTCTTTTCATTTATGAATCTTATGAAAATATCAGAATATAAAAAAATTGAATATAAACATAAAATACCTTATATTATTAATTTATCAAAAGGCAAAAAGAAATTTTTATTTTTGGGTTCAAAACACACGTTTAATCCAGATAATCCTCAATTCCAAATCTTCAAATCACACTTTGATACTTTTAATCCAGAAATTATTTTAATTGAAGGTTCTAAACGCAAATATAACTTTGCTAATAAAGTTGAAGCAATTAAAAAAAATGCAGAAATGGGATATTTAGGTTATCTCGCAATAAAACAAAATATTCCCCTAGAACCATTAGATTCTTTATTCGAATATGAAATCGAAAAAATAATTAAAAAATATCCGTTGAAATTAGTTTTTGCATTTTATCTTTTACGTTCAATCCCTTATGGAAGAGATGTGGTAAAATTAGATATTAATGATTTTAAAAAAATGGATTCATTTAAACATTTTGATTGTACCATCACAAATTTAAACAGAATACATAAAGAAATTTTTAATAAATCATATGATATAAATAATTCTAAATTTTATATGTCCGCAACTTCACCTACTGAGTCAATTTCAATACTTAATAAAATTGCAGTTCAAGTTAACATAATTCGAGATAAATATATGATTAATTTGATAAAACAAAAATTAAAAGAATTTAATAAAGTTTTAGCAATTGTAGGTGCAAGTCATGCAGTTATGCAAGAACCAGAATTAAAAGACTATTTTAAATTGAAACTTTAAGTTTTCATGTAATGCATAATCCTATCTTATTCTTTTTTATACTCAGAAATGTCAATA
>JAGLGH010000056.1 GCA_023144115.1 Nanobdellota archaeon
CCCAGAAGGATACCCAACATTTATGTTGGGGAGGAGTTCATTTAGGTGGATAATGAGGTTCCATCCTTGTCAATGAACCTTCTTTATACATTTTTTTTACATAGGCGATGTTTTCCTGTAAATCTGGATGGTCTTCAAGCTGTAATTTTTGCTCTGAAAAAACGTTTTCACGATTTCCATAGCTAATCCATATTTGCCTGTGTAATCCTGAACAAAATCTTACATCGTAAACATGACCTTCTCCTCTGGAAGCATCACCAACAAAATATTGAATTGTTCCAGGTTTTCCACAATAGCAATCTGAGATTACTGCTTCAACATTTGGTTTATTTTGTGTCATTTTATATTTGATAATGCTTATTCATTTATAAATTTGAGGGGTTGTAATCACTCTGAAGGCATCAAATTTCAAATTATATCACTCAAAATTGAATCTTATAATTTATATAAAAAGTAAGAATGAAGCATCCTGGACACTTGCTCTAAGGATAAAGAACAGAGAACAGGTTGCAAATACTATTGGGAAGGGGTGAACCGGGATACATTTAAATATAATCTTCCTTTTCTATATTAAATGGCACAAGTATTGGAAAAAATATTGAAAGAATATCAGGTCAGAGATTTTTCTAAAGATTGGATTAAAAATAGCGCAATAGATGATAATACTATCAAAGCTACTTATAGAATTTTGAAAAGAATTGGATTAAAGGACAGCAGGATTGCATCCTATGCTTATTTGCTAGGTATGAATCCGGACACGATTGAAATAAACTATCAGAGATTATTAGATTTGGGATTGAATGACAATAAGATTGTAACATACGCTCATTTGTTAGGCAGAGATCCAGACGTGATTGAAATAAACTATCAAAGATTATTAAGTTTGGGATTGAATGACAGCAAGATTGCATCCCACTCTCAATTGCTTGGCATGAATCCAGACACGATTGAAAGAAATTATCAAAGATTATCAAATTTGGGATTGAGTGATAATAAGATTGCAACACACGCTCATTTGTTATGTAGAGATTCAAATGTGATTGAAAGAAATTATCAAAGATTATTAAATTTGGGATTGAGTGACAATAAGATTGCAACACAGGCTCATTTGTTAGGCAGAGATCCAGACACGATTGAAAAAACCTATCAGAACCATATTGGATTATTAAAAACAAATTATCAGGATTGTTGTTTTGGGAAAAAAATATTATTGCAACAAGCGCAACTTTTGGGAATTTCTCCAGAGACATTTGAAGCGAATATACAATGGCTTGCAGAAAGAAATTTTGATTATTGTAATGGTATCTTATTAGGCACAAAACCTCAAACAAAGAGAAAGAAATTAGCATGGATGTTAAGAGAACTTTTTGATTATCGAAAGGTTTCTGAATATCAAAGAAAAGAAACAATTAGAAGCATGTATAATTTTGTTAGAGGCAATCCTTATTTAATTCTTAAATCTATTAAAGCATTAGAAAAAGTGAAATATAAATTAAGAAAAGAAGTAGAGTTCTATGAGAAACTGCCTTTAAGGGTAGTCTAAAAGCTAACATGATCTAATCCTGTCTTATTATTTATTGCTTATTCGCCATCTTTCAAATATATTCATTATTTCCTTATCAGTCTTTATGGTATATTTCTTATGCTTGATATCAAATGTATCATA
>JAGLGH010000057.1 GCA_023144115.1 Nanobdellota archaeon
TCCATAATTCTCACCTTTTGATGTTTTTGTCACCTATTTTTTAATCAAATAATTCATTTCTGCTTCTTTTTTGAACTTTGTTAGTGTTTCATGATTATAAGGGATTACAACCTTATTGCTGAAGTCAATGAGATATTTCTCACCTGATCTCGGATGGATGGCTATAGACTTATCTTCTGCTATTCGCTCGAGTTTGGATTCCTGCACATAGCTCACCTGATGGTTTGCCCAGCCAATCCATGACCCAAGCTTGATGCCAACAGCCAGAGGAATGATGTATTTGATGTATTTTTTTAGATTCTGCATGGTTTATACCTTATTCAACAAATAAGTTTTTGAGCTTATCCTTGGTTTCAACAGCTAGCTCTCTAATGCTTTGATAAGCATCCTTGACTTGATTCTTACATGTTCTGAGCACTCGTGTCTCCTGATATGCAAGGGCATTAGGTCCCAAGTGATCAAGCAGCTCAGGATTATCTTCAATCTTCTTTTTTATGATGCCAAACATTTCCATATAACTTTCAGGACTGAAGGATAATTCTTTTTCCTGCATTGATCTGATTCCTGTATAGACTAGCTTGTCAGCATATTGAGGAAATTCAGTCAAATCTGATTCTAGATTATCTATCCTGTATTCCAGGCTGGCAGGAGAATTTATAGACAGTGCAGTATGTACTCTTGGCTTCCAGTAGCTGATGTGTCTTATGTATTCAAAGGATAATCCTCCAATAAGGAGGGTAGCTGCCCCAATCACAAGATATTTTTTAATTCCTGATGGCTTAGTATCCTGTTCTTTTCTTATCTTGATGTATTTTGCCATGTAGGATGCAGATGGGTTGCCTTTAAAAAGGATTGCGCTAAAAAAACACTAGAATTTGCGACTGTTTCGGAAAAAACTTTTGCATTTGTTAAGAATTAGAAGTCATGAAAGCTTCTTTCTTTATGTCTTCAATAAGATGTATCTGCTGCATATCCTCAATCTCAAAAGTGTCAAGCTCTTCGATAAAATCATGCATATCTTTCATATTCCTGAATACTGCTTCAGCAAAGAAATCGTAGTTGCCTTTTATTGTTGATAGGGAATTGATATTAGGGTGTGAGAAGAGAAAATCATTTAGCCTGGATTTTTGCTGGCACTTTAGTGCAAAACTTGTAATTATGCCATAGCCCATGTTTCTGAAATCTAGAAGAGCTGTGTGCTTTATTATTCCTTTGTTCTGGAGTTTTTTTGTAATATTAGAAACAGTAAGCTTGTGCAGCCCTGTTTTTCTGGCAATGCTTATGAATCTCTGTCTTGAGTCCTGTCTTAAATGTGATAATATTTTAATTTCTTTTTTAGATAACATAATCTGTATAAATCCAGACTTCTTTATATGTGTTTACTAGAATAATCCGGCAAATATTCATGATTTTCAGAAAATGACTTTAGAGTAAGAACAAAATTATTCTATTTTCACTTTGCTGCCGACTGCCTGTCCAGGCATGCCAGTCTCAAAAAGAACTCTGACTGCACCGGAATTGCCATGAGCAGATCTGATTTCTCCCTTGATTTCTTTTTTTGCCGGGCTTGTCCAGATTACTTTTTTTCCTACAAGCTTTGAAGCATCTTCTCTTGTTGAAACCTCTTTCATAATAACTATCATCTGGTTCCCATGAGTAGTATGCCTTGATTGCTTGAAATTTGATATTACTGCGTTCATATTCTATAGGGAGTTGATATGCATTTATAAAGCTTTTTGTTTTGCCAGGTTTCTACTTTTTTGCAGGTTTTTTCTTGACTGCTTTTTTAACTGGTTTTCTAATTGCTTTCTTTTTAGCTGGCTTTTTCTTGGTTGGTTTTCTTTCTGCTGCTTTTATTTCATCCTTGATTCTTATCTCTGGCAAAGGACCGTATGTCATCGATATAAGTGCCGAACAGAACATTATGGCTCCAAGAAACCCAATTGCCCATGCCCACTGATATGATATGTTCTTTATCAGAAATACTGCTATAAAGAATATCAATATGCTTGCAAGCATAAAAGAGCTCTTCAATGGAGCAATTTTATATTTTGGCATAATTACCACCTCTTTTGATGATGATTTGAGCAGAGAAGTATTTAAATGTTTCGGGGGTTGATTTTTTTATTTTTCATTTTATCACCAATGTTTCCTTTTTATTTGAAGCATATTTTATCAAATCTTCTATATGATCACGAGAGTCTCCAATCCAGTAAACAATCCACTTGCTGCCTACCTGGCAACCACCCTTGTTATTGATAATATTCTTCATATACCAACTATTCAGATAATTATCATGGCGTGAACGCCAAAATAGATTAATGTTTCCTGATAATTTTTTCTTATTAGATATTATTTCTGAAAATAGCTTGGAGCCTAACCCATACCCTCTTGATTTTTCACTTACTACAAATTTATCAATATAATCCCAACCTTTGTAATCCTGGATTATTGCAGCGCCATCATAATCCTCTTCTATGATTATTTTCTTGATAGGCTCTGTGTGAAAATAATTCGGCACTAATTTTTTATCAAATCCAGATTCAATAAGTTGAGTGAGCTTGTATGTATTTATCTTATCGAGTGATTCATACACATGAGTATTATATCCTAATATAACTTTTGTTCCAGTTCCTTTATATGTAAATAATTCAGTAAGTAAGTTTTGTGGTGATGTAATTTGAACACAATTCCCTTTTTTTAATTTCTCTAAAAGCTTTTTGGCTTGTTTTAATTTTTTTAGCATCCCTCCAGAAATAATTCCTCCTTTAACCAGCTCATCATAATCATCTTTTATACTTATCTTCTTTATAATATTCTTATG
>JAGLGH010000058.1 GCA_023144115.1 Nanobdellota archaeon
TTAGAAAGCTTTGCTTTCCAACTTAAATTATTTTATAATTTATAAACAATCAAAAGTCTACTGTGCAAACTTATTCACTCACCTTAACTTCGCCGCCAATAGACTGGATTTTCTCTATTGCAGATTTTGAAGCGCAGCAAGCAGTAATCTTCATCTTCTTTGTGACTTTTCCTGTGGCCAGCAATTTATCGCATCCAATATCTGCGAGATTCAGGACAAAGAACTCACCTTCTTTTTTTGCCTTGCCTTCTGTCAAATAATTTTCCATGTTATCTTCAATGATCTTTATATTAATAATATCAATTTTCTTTTTGTTCACTTTATTGAATCCATACTTTCCAAAATATTTTTTATTTGCCCAATTTGAAGGTTTATTTGCATCTCCTCTTTTCCCAGAGCCTGCATTACCCCTTCCACCTCTATTGCCTGCGCCCCTGTGCTTCTTCTTAGAACCCCATCCATGAGTATGAGTCCCTCTTTGCCTGCTTAATTTTGGCCTTTGATTTGTTACCACTTAGATCATCCTTTTTATCAATTCATTTATCATTTCCTTCCTGTTTCCTAATCCGCCACCGACAGAGAATGGAATCTTTATTCCTTTTCTGCCATATCCCTTCCTTGGTGGATGCAGTGTGAAAAGAGTATCTCCTTCTTTACCTCTTTTCTCAACAAGAAGATTATAAGTATCATCATCTATTATACCAAATGTAGTAAAATCCTTTACCTTCATGCACATCCCAAGAAATGCATCTGTCTTTGGGACAATAGCACAATTATTTTTTCGATAAAGATTAAGCATATCAAGGGTCTGTTTTATATCATGCTTTATGCCAGTCACGCCTCTTATGCGAATGATAGCTAACCTTTCATTAGTCCCCTTGGTGTTTGGTTTCTCTTCCATTTTTACTTCTCTTCCTTCCTCATGCTTCCTTCAACAATTCCCAGTCTCTCACGATCTCTCTGGGATATTTTCATCTTATTAAGACTATGAAGCGCATCAACGCATGCTTTGATCAGGTTTGTCTTGGTTTTTGTCTGGCCTAATGTCCTTGACCATACATCTGTTATGCCTGCCAGTTTAAGTACTTTTTGGCATTCAGGCTCAACACACAAACCAGTTCCTTTTGGAGCAGGCATAAGCTTTAATCTTACTGAACCACAGCTCCCTGATACTTCGAAAGGTATTGAGTGAGGCTGTTTGCATTCACATTCCCAACTGCCGCAACCTCTTCTTATCTGCATAATGTTAAGCTTAGCATTTCTCATTGATTTTTCTCTTGCAGGCACTGTTTCTTTGCTCTTGCCATAACCTACTCCTACATATCCATTTTTATTGCCTACAACAGCAAATGTCGCAAAGCTCGGCTTATTTCCTTCTTTTGTTTTTTTCTGAGTTTGTTTGAAAATCCTTCTCTGTCCACCGCCAAACTTACCCTTGGCCTGACCTATCAAAAGAAGATCTGATTCAATATCAGCCAGGAGAACTTCTGCAATCTCTGGCTCCATCACTTTTAGACCTTGTTCCCTGATTTCAGCAAAAGTTTTTATTTCTCCAGATTTTACTTTCTTTCCAAGCTCAGTTCTTGGTTCCCATCCGCCTATTGCATCATCTAAAGCTCTCTTGCTTTCAGTTTTAGCTGCTTCTTGAGCTGCTGCTTCTTCTTCAAGCGGTTCTTCTTCAGGTTCACTCTCTTCAATTTCTAATTCCACTTTGGAATCTTCTTCAACATTCATATTCTCATCACCTGAAGTCTTCTCTCCTTCCTTAGCATTTTCCTCAACAGCGCTATCTTCAGGGATATTCTCAGTCTTATTCTCCTCAATTGACATTTTAGTTAACTCCGATTATCTTGTTTTTAATATTTTCAAATAATTTCTCAATCATCATTGGGTCATTGTTATCTTTTAAATATTTTGAAAACTGTTTCTTATAAGCATCTGCATCTTTTTCTTTAAGCATCTTTGCAAACGCTGCAATATCCTTGCCTGTTATCCTTTCTTCACTTGGAAAAATATCACTACCGCAAGGGATATCCATCCCTGCATCAATAGCACCTTTGACCAAAGCATATATCCTTGAGCCTTTGATAGACATATGCATGCCCAAATCAAGCACAACATGCTTTATCTTAAGATCTGCAGCTTTCTTACCTATAAGAAGCCCAGTAAGATATGCACTAGGGACATTTCCCTTTACAGGCCACCCCATCTTCTCAAGCGCTTTTGAAGTAACAGTTACCACAACCTTATCCCCTTCAGGAGAATACTTTACTATTTGGACAGAGACATGATTAAGGGATCTCCTTATGACCAAACGAGGCATGCCTGATTTTAAAATCTTAAGCCTTTTTTTGTAGTTGGTCTTTCCTTCCCTTTTTCTTCTGAATTGTACTGTGCGAGTCTTGGATTTTTTATTCATTTTTAATCATCATTCTTTCTTTTTTATCATATTCTGCTCATCAATATAGAGCCTCATGTGTCTCTTTGACCTGAAAAATCCGCCTTTAGCTTTCCGGTAGAGATTTTGGTATGTTGAAGTCTCAATAAGCTTCTTATCTCTCAAGACTTTAAGCATTGGTTTCAATGACCTTATCTTGATCATCCATATTTCTTTCCTTGGCAGCCTCGCTGTCTTTTTACCTTTCCTGCTGCCTTGGCCTTTCATTCTTCCTTTCCTTTTCTGCTCAAGTATGAATCTTGCCCGTCCTCTTGAAACACCTGTCTTTGGCTTAATCTTGATTGCCTTATCCTTAATTAGGGTCTTTAAGTCAGCTTTGGTAATGGATTCTTTAATTTCATCTAGTCTTGTCTCATCAAATACAACCCTTTTGGAAGAAACTCCAGCCAGGTCTGCAACAATCCTTTTTTGAACATTTAGTTTCATTGTTATTCACGCTTTGATATGAGTATCTTATCTTTTTCCTTTTTTTCTATTAATTTTTTATCTTCATCAGAAACATTTTCTACTTTGGATTCCAATTTCTCAGATTTCTTCTCTTCTGCTTCCTTTACCTTCTTTTTCTTTTCAGTATCTTTCTTCACCTGATCTTCTTTCTTCTTATTCCTGCCAGATTCTATCTTCGCTGCATATTTCTCTGTATCTTTGATATTAAGCACTGCAATTTGCTTCTCTTTTGCAACTTTGAATATATCAAGCCTTTTCTTGTTCCCTACTGATGAATTGATTATGATTCCCTGTGCTTTATTGTCTATATTTTCAAGATCTTTCACACATGCGACATTGACCTTTACAAGACCCTCTTTGCTCAATCCAGCTACCTGCTTTGGAGATCCATAGCCAGTACTTACGCTGTTTCTATATCCTTTCCTGCAAAGCCTCATTTTAGACTGTAGACCCTTCGGCTTTCTCCATGCAACTCCAACTCTCTTTTTCTTATGAGAATCCTGCCTGCGAAAGTCTGGTTTTTTTGCCTTCATGGCTTTCCTCAAGATGATTAGCTTCTTCATTTTATTTCCTTGCCGTCCTTCATTATCATATATATTCCATCCTGGAAGATTCTTCGATCACGATTTGTTATCCTTGTCAATCTTTCTATGCTTGCTGCTGTGTCCCCAGCAATTTCTTTGCTGCAGGATTCGACTATTATAAAATCGCCATCAAGCTTTACATCAACACCTGGCTTTATCTTATATACGCGTGGCACTTTCTCTCCAAGGAAGTTCTTTACAGACACATCAGTCTTGGATACGCTTACATTCATAGGGAAATGACCTGAACAGATTTTGAGTTTATAGATGTGGCCTTCCATAACACCTCTTTGTATATTTACTATGTGCGCTCTAAGAGTAAACATATCTTTTTTCTCCCTGTTAGTTGGTTTCTCAGCAGTAAGTGTGATCATATTTTTTTCTGATTTTACCTTGATGCGAGGATTATCCCACTTTCGGAGAATCTCTCCCTTATTCCCTTTTATAGTGATGGTCCTGCCATCTATAACTATAGTTACGCCTTCAGGGATTTCAATTGTCTTTTCAAGTGTTTTTATTTTCATTTTTAAATCTTGATTATATTTCCAATATCAGCCTAATAACAATATGCCAGCAGCCTGCCACCCAATGCCTTTTCCTTAGCTTCCTCATTTGTCATTATGCCTTGCGAAGTCGAGACTATAAGCACCCCAAACCCTTTTGAAGGTAGGTATCTTTTCTCAAACTTTTCATAATCATCCTTCTTTATTGCATATCTGGGCTTTATGACACCGCATTTATTTACCCTACCTAGTAGATTAACAACAATTGAGCCCCCTCTTGAATCATCCAATTCATTGAATTTGCCAATGAGTTGTCTTTCATTAAGGATTTTCAACAGAGTCCTGATTATATTTGAGACTGGGCTTATTATGCACTCGTTTCGTCCAAGCCTCTCAGTGTTCATTATTTTTGAAAATGCATTTGCAAGTGGGTCATTCATAGACATTTTTTAACCTCATGAATATTTTTTAAATCCTATTTTTGTTGCTATCTGCCTGAAGCATTGCCTGCATAAGCCAAGGTTGTACTTATTTATATGCCCCCCTAGCCTGCCACAACGTGTACATGGTTTGAGCGCTTTTCCGCACGACCTTTCCTTCGGCGCATTGTGTTTGATATATTTCTTTAGCTTTGGTGGCTTAACCTTAAGCTGTTTAAATACTTTCTTATGTGAACTGACAGTCATTCTTCTTCACCAAATTTTATATTAAATTCTTTTTTCATCACATCAATAACTTCTTCTTTTGATATCCTGTGATTATTTTTTACTTTTGTTTTCCTAAGCTTACGCATCTTTATCCTATATCCTGGCCTCTCAAATGTTACGCAGACTTCAAGCCCCATCATGCCTATGTCAGGGTCATATTCTACTCCAGGGATATCAATATATTCATGGATTCCGAATGCAAGGTTGCCGTTTGCATCAAATTGGGATTCGCTGAGCATGTTATCTTTAGCTTCAAGCAGCCTCTTCAATACTTCAACTGCTTTCTCTTTTCTTAAGGTAATCTTGCATCCTATCGGAAGACCAGGTCTTAGACCCCAACTGGGAATCCTCTTTGATGTTATTGTTTTTACAGGTGCTATACCTGTTATGGCCTTAAGCAGGAGTATTCCTTTCTCAAGCTTATTCATATCCTTGCCTACGCCGATATTCAGCGTGACTTTCGCGATCCTTATCTTTCTCATCTGATTCATTTTATCTCATCAATTATTATAATTTTATCATTGCACCTTTACAGCAGGTTTTCCTTTGCCTATCACAAATGCATACTTTTTCAGTGTCTCAATCTCTGTCTTATCTGAAGTTATCATTCTTATGTTTCTATCTTCAATCGCACTAACTATGCCCACTGCGCCCGCATTCTTTCCTCCTATAAGGAATATGCAGCTTTTTTCCCCAAGTGGAAAATGATCCTTTATCTCTTGTTTTGGAAGACTTATCAATAATGTGTCCCCCACATTATAATCATTTTTCCCGATAATCATATTTCTTCCGTCAGACAAGTTAAGCTGGATTTTATTTCCCCTAAGCAGAGTCTTTTTCATCAGCTTGCACGGCTTGAGTTCAGCATCTTTCTCATCAATCTCAATAGCGTCTATCTTAGCATATTCATTCAGGATAACCCGAAAATGTTTCTTTGTTTTTGGGAATGTGACAACATCAAAGAGTCCAGTCATATACCTATGATCCTTTCGGGGTACTCCATCAACAAGCACATCCTTAGCATAAGCTACTGCCTTGACCTCTTTTGTTGTAGCAGTAATACCAAGCACATATTTCAATAATGCATTTAAAGATAATCCATCAGCCATCTTATGGCTTCCAGGCCTAGGTCTTGTGATGAACATTATGCCTTTCCTCTTTATCTGCCATGTATTAGGCATTGCTATCCTTTTGAGATGTTGCTTTACCATTTTTTAGTCTTCTCCTTCTTTTGCCTTGTTTTCTGCTTCTTTTTTCTTTTCCGCTTCTTTCTTCTTTTCTTCTTCTTTTTTCTTATTGCCAGATTCCTGGACAGTTGATTGTGATGATCTTGCGAGCATATCTTTCCTTTTCTTATCATCGAGGTTAAGTTCTGTTATCATAAGATTTGTTGGCTCAAGAGGAATCAGGTATTTTGTGCCTTCTTTTTTCACAGATTCAATACCTGTAATATATACTTTAGATTTTTTCAGGTCAATCCTCTCAACCTTTCCTACCTTGCCCTTGAAACCGCCTCTCATCACCTTAATTTTATCGCCTGTTTTTAAGCTGCATGATCTCTTGCCATATTTCTCCCTGAGCTCTTTTGAAAAGTGGGCTCTTACGAACTTCTGCCTTATATGAAGAGGAGCATTGAACCTAAATTTCCTCTGTTTTCTTGGCTGCGCGCTCCTGTTCCATGATTTTGAAAATGCTGTTTTCATTTTTATTCCTTATCCTGATTATACAATAATTTTTGCTATCTTTGATATTCCCGGGAACCTTTCGCAAGCCTCTTTTGCTATGGCTCCTTTGAAAATCGTGCCTTGAGGATTTCCTTTATCATCTTTAAGCACAACTGCTGAGTTATCTGCAAATTTTATCCTTGTCCCGTCAAATCTCCTATATTCCTTTTTCTGCCTTACAATGACTGCAAAGACAACTGTTTTCCTTATGTCCGGCTTTCCCTTCTGGACAGAAGCAAGGACTAAATCACCTACTCCTGCAGCTGGAAGCCTTCCTTTTCTGGTAGTATGACCTTTGACACCAAATATCTTAAGGATCTTCGCTCCACTATTATCGCATGTAGATATAACAGCACCTACTGGCAATCCCCTGACAACTCTTGATGAAAGTGCTTTCATTCTTTCTTGACCTCTTCAATATTATCTTCAACATTATCTTCAACAATCTCTTCTTCTTTCTCTTCAAAAACAGGCTCGTCTTTAGCAGCTTTTTTGCTTGCCCCTGCCTCTTCAGACTCTGCCTTCTCCTTAATATGCTGCTCGACAAATATGTCATGCCCTAATTTTTCGACTATGACAAAATGCTTTGTTTTACTCAATGGATGACACTCCATTGCCTTGACCTCATCTCCGATCTGAGCATTTATGCATGGAGGATTATGCACTCTGATTCGCGACCTTTTTTTCAGGTATCTCTCATATTTTTTAATGAAAATTGTCCTTTCTGATTCTATAGTCGCACTTGTATGAATATCTTTTGAGACTATTATACCTTTGATTACCTTTCCTCTCACACTCAGACTTCCATGAAATGGACATTTCTTGTCTGTGCATTCTACTTTAGGTGGTTTCACGTCGATGCCGATGTTTTTTGATTTAATCATTTTATATCCTCTTGACCCTTTCTTCAGGCCGAAATGTGATCTTGCTTCCGATGATTATTTGTTTTTCACCTTTATTTTGTATTGCAAATATGATATCCTTTTTGATGAACTTTCTTATTTTCTTTTCTTGTGATTGAATTGTGATTGTATTTTTTGTTTCATCTATGATTTTGCCCTTGATGCCAATCAATTGCTTATTGTCCGACTCCAGCACCTCAAATTCCAGCCCAATCAGTTCGTCTTTCATCCATCTACGGCAATTCATTTTTCAAAGCCTCGTTCTTCCAGACCTCATTTTCCCGCATTGATGCCAATTATCTTATATCGATAGTCTCTGGCGCAAAACCGTTTTCAACTAAAAACTCTTTGACTTTTTGCTTGTGGTCTCCCTGAAGTTCAATCCATGTATCCTTTACTGTGCCACCGCATGCAAGTTTGTTCTTGAGTTTTTTTGTTACTTCCTTCAAATCAATTTGCTTTGAATCAATGCCTTCGACAATGGTATATTTTTTTCCAAATTTCTTCTTTATTATCGATATTACTATCCTTTGGCTCTCCTTTGCTATTGTTTCGCAGACGCATAATTCCTTAGGCAATCCGCATGTTGAACATATTTCGCTCATTTCGTTTGTGTCTCCTTAGTGTTTATTAATGTCATCAATCTGGCAATCACTTTTTTAATTTCCTTCATCTTGCCCGGGCTTTTAGGTATGGTCCCTGTTGCCACTAGGGCATTCTGCTTTATAAGCTCCATCTTGAGTTCTGAAATCTTTGAGTTCATCTCATCAAGGCTCATGTTCTTCATTTCCAATTTTGTTATAATTGCCATCTTTGATTATGATTATTCTTTTTTCTTTGCTGCCTTTTTCTTCTTTGGCTTAATTTCTTCTGCCTTCTTTTTTGAAACCTTTTTGGATTTTTTCTTTTCTTCTTTTTCTTCTTTAGCAGGAGCTTTTTCAACATCCTCTTTTGTTTCAGATTTAGCTGCCTCTTTCGCAGTTTCATCATCCTTTTCAGTTTCAGCAACAGCAGGGCGTATCTTAATATCGTCTGGAAGCCTTATATCTGGCGGCATAATCTTAACAACAATTCCTACAGTACCTGTTTTAAGTTCAGCTGTGGAGTATGCCTTTCTTACTCCTGAAACAGCAATATCCCCGCATTTTTTCAGATAGCCCTGGTAAAATCTCCATCTCCTCGCTCTGCTGCTGGGAATTTTTCCTGATATAACAATCTCAATTCCTCGAGCTCCGGCATTCATGACTTCAGACATCATCTTATGACCTACTCCCTTAAACCTGCTAAGCCCAAATCTTTCAAGTGAACTTGCGATGTTCTCTGCAACAATCTGCGCATCCAAATTAGGGTTTTCGACTTCAGAGATCTCCACTTGCGGATTTTCCAGGTGGAATCTTTTCTTCAATGCTGACGTTATCTTTTTTATGTTTTGGCCCTTCCTGCCTACAACAAGACCTGGCCGCGATGTATAGATTATGATTTTTTCTCCAAGAGGAGTCTTTATGAGTTTAGTATGGCTATGGCCTACTTTCTTTACAGTTTCTGTAATGAATTCCTGTATCTTAAATTCCCTAAGCTTATCAGCGACGAATTTCTTTTCAATCATTTTTTCTCCCCTTCTTCTTTAGGAATCACTTTTGGCGCAGGCTTTGCTTCTGCTTTCACTTCCTTTTTCATTTCCATCTTCACATCTGCCTTCGCCACAGGCTTTGCTTCTGCTTTCACATCAGGCTTAGCTTCCACAGGCTTTGCTTCTGCATTAGGTTTTTTTGCAACCTCTGGTTTAACTTCTGCCTTAGGCTTAGCTTCTGGTTTTGACACTTTTTCTTTTTTTGCCGCTGGTTTCCTGCCTGCTGGAGGACATTCCTCAAGCACAAGCTCTACATGAGCACTTTTGAACTTCCTTCTCCTTTTCCTGCCAAAATGCCACCTGCCTGCAGCTTTTTGCACACTGAGATGAATTATCTTAAGATCATTTGTACTAATCCCCTGGAATGAAGCATTTGATTCAGCAAGTTTGAGAATACCCAGGAAATACGTTGCAGTCTTCACAGGATACCTTGCAGGTCCGCATTTTTTCTTATGTCCCAGGTCATCATTGAATCTCCTATACTTGACTGGCTGATCCAATTTCATGACATCCTCAAGGAATTTTTTTGCCTTTACAGCGCTCATGCCCCTTATTGCATTTGCCAGTTCAACACCATGCTTTACAGATATAGGTATTCCCCTGCCAAGTGCCCTTGCCATGGTTTCCTTATTGAGATTATTGAATGAATATTTATAGTCCATCTTTGTTTCACTTCATTTATTTGACTGATGCGCTTGCGCTTGATTTTGTAGCACCTATTCCTGGTGCTGAATGCGCCAGCTTTTTTCTTGTTATCGAAAATTCTCCTAGTCTATGACCAAGCATTTCCGGCGTGATTATAATCTCCTCAAAAGTTTTGCCATTGAAAATCCCTATTGTCTTACCAATCATATCAGGGATTATCACAATATCTCTGCAATGGGTTTTGACTCTATCTTTTGATTTAAGATTCTCAATCAGAATCTTTTCAGATTCATTAAAACCTCTTTTTAGTTTCCTTCTCTCTTTTGAAGGCATTAGTTCCATGAACTTGTTCAATCCCATCGATTTCAGTTCTTCCAGTTTTTTCCCGTGATATGTAAATTCTCTTTTTGCCATTTTGATTGTCCTTTCTGATTATATAAATTAACAGGGAAGATTTATTTCTTCCTGCCAGTCCTCCTTGCTCCGACCATTCCCACTTTCCTTCCTGGAGGAGCATGCTTGGATACTGGTCTTGCTTTAGACTTCCTTGATGTCCTCTTATTTCCAAATGGATGATCAACAGCATTCTGCGCTGAGCCAGATACAATAGGATAAAGCTTATTTCTTGCTTTCATCATATGGAATTTCTTACCTGCCTTAAGTATTGGCTTATCTGTCCTTCCTCCTGCAGCAAGCACACCTATGCTAGCTCTGCACAAAGCATTGAATTTCTTCTGCTTTTTGGAAGGAAGCATAACAACAACACTATTGCCTGCATGTGTAAGTATTTTAGCGAATGTACCTGAACTTCTTACGAATTTTCCACCATCACCTGGCTGTGATTCAAGATTATATACCAATGTTCCTTCAGGCATTGAACCAAGAGCAAGAGTATTACCCTGCACAGGTTCTGCGTCATTCCCGTATGTCACATTGTCACCAACCTTCATTTTCTCGCCTGCAAGCATAAGATTCAACTCTCCGTCTTCATACTCAATGCATGCAAGTGGAGTAGTATGTCCTGGACACTTGACAAAATCGATTATCACACCTTTGACTTCTTTTTCTGGATCAGTATATGATTTATGGCTGGCGCTTCCCTTATACCGAAAGCTCGGAGCCCTATAGGTTGAGCTTCCTTTTCCTCTTGCCTGTTGAACTAATCTTTTTCCCATTTTATATTCAACCCATAATTCCTAACTTTGTAGCAACATCTATGGCAGGTGTATCATAGCTTAATTTAACATATGCTCTTTTTTTGCCATCCTGCGCGATAAGTGTATTTACTTTTAGCACTTTAACTTTGAATGTATCTTCAATTGCCTTTTTGATCTCAGGTCTTTTTGATTTCAAATCTACAACAAATACAAGCTTATTTTCTGATTCCATCATCCTTATAACCTTCTCTGTTGAGAGGGGGTATTTGATAATATCGTATGCGTCCATTTTTGATAGTCAGTTAATACTTTCTTAATCTTTTTTCTTAGTTTCTTTTGTTGCTGGTTTTGCAATTGCTGGTTTTGTTTTAGGTTTCACTTGAAGTTTTGCCTTTGGCTCTGACTTTAATTCAGCTCTCGGCTTCTTTTCTTCTTCTGCTCTTTTGCTTTCCTTTTTCTCTACTTCCTTTTCCTTTGTGTCCTTAACTCCAGCAAGTTTCACAGCATCAGTAAAAAGATTTTCTTTTTCAATTCTTGCGATTGCTGTTTCGCTGAATATAGTAAGCCTCCCAGGCATGCATCCTGGAGCAAGCAGCTGAGCATTAAGATTATGTACAACTTCCACATCAACACCTTGTATGTTTGCGAATGATTGCATAGCAGCGCATTCCTCATCTGCAACAACCAACAGAGGACCAATCCTTGTCTTATACTTTCTTCCTCTTGCTTTTCCCTTGCCTGCCCTTATCTTCTTGACAGAAGATCTTTCAAGGTCTGGAGTCATACCAAGAGTCTCAAGCAAATCAATAGCCTCTTTTGTTTTAGATATTGCTTCAATCTTTGATTCTATTATAAATGGATAATTATCAGGTACTTTATGACCTCTTTCCTCAACAATTGCCTTAACTACTGTTGCGCTCAATGCGCTTCTTATAGCCTTCCTGTTCTCTTTCTTGTTCAGCTTCTGTTCCCAGATCTTCTCTGCCTTAGGAGGATGAGCTCTTCTTCCACCGACTGTCTGGGGAGCTACAGCACCGACCCAGTTGAACCTGGTTCCTCTACTGGACATAACCTTTCTGGGAGTTCTGGACTGACCAATTCCGTATGTGGTTTTGTACTTATGTCTTCGTTTTGAGACAAATGCAGAGTGCCTCAGTCCTGCTCTTGGACTGCTGCCGTATGGCTGCCTTGTGTGGGATTCAATTGCTTTGACAGCTCTCTTAATTAGATCCTGCCTGACTGGCTCACTGAACTGCTTAGGCATATCAGCCTTCTTTAGTTCTGCTTTTTTTAATGATAATACATTAAGTTTCATTTTCAGTTGCCCTGCTGTGATTTAAGACTCACATATGTCATAGTTGGTGATTGTGATGGAGTTCTGTTATTTGGTCTTATTGGAAAATTCAGCCTTATCAACCTTTTTGCAGGACCTGGAACACTTCCCCTCAATAAAATATAATCTCCTTTAACAAGACCATACTTAAGGAAACCGCCTTCAAGGTTTATTTCTTTTGGCTCTTTTCCTATCTTAATGAGCCATTTATTATATTCAGTTCTTGTGAAGAATCCATGCTTGCCTGCAGCTGGTACCTTCCACATGATATGCGCCTGCGCTTTCCATGGACCAAGAGAACCAACTCCCCTCTTTGTCTTTTCTGACTTATGGGATCTGATATTGACTCCAAACCTTTTTACAGCACCCTGGAATCCTTTTCCTTTTGTAATTGCATGAACATCAATAAGCTGACCTTCTGTGAATACTTCTTCAAGAGAGATATCCTTGCCAAGCTTTTCTTTTGCATAAGCAAGCGCCTCATCTTTGCTGCCGCCAATGCCTACTTCAAATAATTCTGGCTTCTTTTTTCCTATACCTGAAAGTTTAGGTTGTGTATGGACAAGAAGCCTTATCTCATCAAAGTCTTTAACATCTTCAATTTTTTTAGCTGGTTTTTTTGGAAGCCTTATTTTCCTTGCAAGCTCTTTATCATTATTTTCAGCCATGATTTCGGTGAGAAGGACGAGATTTGTTGTTTTGCGCTTATAGAATCGAACAGAAGAAATTTTGAGTGGAGGGCATTCAATCACTGTCACTGGACAGCGAATGTCCTGCCCTTTAGTCAGTGAATTTGGAGAATTATCAGTAAACATAACATGAGTCATGCCTGCCTTGTATCCTGCAAAGCCAAGAATTTTCGTATCTTTGACATCTGCATAAGACCTAACTCTAGCATAAGTTCTCTTTGCCCTCTTATGAGGCCAATATTGCAAACTTCCGTGTCTTGGTGATATTCTTTTTCCCATTCTGCTATCTTCTTTTTATTAATAATTAATGATAAAAGCCCATTGCAAACCCTGCTCAAGAAACAGTTACGATTAAACTGTACTGAAAAGGTCTCTTTTCAGGCTTGTTTATCTCACAGTTAAGCTAACTTAGCTGTAATTGTTAATAGTTAGGGGAGTCTCATGGGGTTTATAAACCTTTCTTTTTATAGATTTTATTTTAAAAAAATCAGATTTTAATACATTAAAAAGTTTGCCACACAGATTATTGATTAAAATAACAAAATCTAAGAAACATATCCTTTTTGAGAGACTAATGCACCATGATGATATGCATAAACCGTTCATTTCTTCTTCCTGATAATAAACAACCCACCCAGCACAGCAATCAATCCCAATCCTAAAGTTATCGTTGAGAATTCAGGGATATCAACACTGCTAACAACCTTTGTATCATTCGCTTCAAGAGTCACAAAACTTGCGTTTGAGCATGTCACATTATATTCATGCAACCCAGATGTTGCAAATGATTTTGTATAATTATAATCAGTACTATCAAAATCCATT
>JAGLGH010000059.1 GCA_023144115.1 Nanobdellota archaeon
TGAAATTGATTAAGCACGCACTAAATTAAAATCTTGCTCTTGCCTTTTTTATATAATTATCAAAAAAGACCTTTTCTGTTTCTTTGTCTGAATAAAATTCAGTATTAATCCATGCTTTCGAGATTTCAATTGCATCTTCAATAGTAGTAATATCTTCTCTCAAGTAAAGTAAATTTGTATTTTCTTCTTTTCTCGATTTTATTGCTTCTTCAATTGTTAAACATTGTCCTATGAAGATATTTGAATGGTCTTTTTCAAATTCTGAAATATCTGGAGAAGAATTACATATTGCAATCCCTGCGATTCCCATACCACTTACTCTTTCAATACCATATCCTATTTTTTGGAGAACAGGTGAATAATCTTTTTGTTTGTCAAATCCTTTATATCTATTAAATATCCATTCGTCTTCAAAATTAATATTTGGATCTTTTGCATCAACAATCCAAAATTTTCTATTGAAACTTTCAATAAGTAATTCTTTATATCTCGAAGGTTCGCTTTCTGCTCCAAGAAGAATTTTTCTTCTTTTATGATTCCCAACTGGAATTAAAATACAATGTTTTTCCATTTTTAAACAGGTATGATTAAATGCTTTTAAATCTTTCTTTCCTTTCTTTTCTCCAGCTCTGCAGGTTTCAGCATATGTTATACTAAGAATTATATTAAAGATTGTTGGACAAGCGGTGGATTGATAGCCAGACTATATGACTTTTTAAATGATGGTGCAATAAGTGCTGAATAATCTCTTAACATCCTGGATATCTCTACAGCATATTTTTTAGCAGATTTATTGCGGTTCCTTTCAGATGTTAAAAATCGCATAAAGATATAATCTTGCATGTTCAGTTGTAAACCCCTCATGCGATAATATTCTTCTTCAGCAATGTATTGTTTTGTCTTGCCTTTAAGTTGATTTTTCATTTTCTCAATTTCTGTTTTACATACATTTGAAAGCCTTTGTTTCAGGTTTTTGCCATGAGGATTATATTTTATATATTCTGCCTTAAGTTTAATTGATTTTGACTGAAGACCATTTAGTCTTTTAAAGCCTTTTTGATTAAATTCATTAAATATTGAATAAATGTCAGACTCCTGAATAAATTGCTCATTTAATTCTCCTCTATTTCTAGCCTCCCATGATTCAGAAGCAAATACAATTAGTTCATTAAGATTTAAGAAAGAGTAAACTTCCTTAAGTGGACATTCATATAATCCATGATGAACATGCTTCAATAGATTATAATCTCCTCCAGTTGCATTCCATATAATATCCTTTGTAGGTTTTGTTCTTTTCATTTTATAATATAACATAGGGAATATCTAATAAAATTTAAAGATTCACTGAAAAATTATAATCACCTTTAGAATTCACAATCACCCCTAAATTAGGAATTCCTTCTGTTTGTGAAAATTCTTCTATGGACTTTCTGGATATTTTACTTTCATTAACTGGGAGATTTGCATTATATTGTGCAAGTCCTACAATGGCATTTCCATCAGAATTTATAGTTTGAAGTGATTTTACTTGTTCTTCTGATGTAACATATGTCATTAACCTATTAGATTGCTGTTCTGGAACATAAACTCCCTCTACAAGAACTTTATTTGCTTCAATTTTGCCAATTAGATATCCTGTCCTTATATCCTTTGGATTTCCTTTAGCTAATTGCTCAGTAATTTGATCAAGGGTTGTTTGGTTGATTTGAATTTCCATTTTGTTATACCTTTTTTTATTTTATAATGTAATTCTAAAGGATTATTTAAATCTTTCTGTTTCGGTGTCTCTGGAGAGTAACAAACTGCAAGTTTAAGAATTAAATGCTTAGATACATATTTAAAGTTCCTGATTTACTAATCTTTATTATGACAGAAATAATAAAATCAAAAATAATTATCGTAGATGAAAACGATAAGATAATTGACCATAAAAAAAGGGATACTTTGAAAAAAGAAGAGATTTATCGTGTTTCTGCTTTATGGATAACTAATTCTAATAGAGAGATTCTTCTTGCCAGACGTCATCATACTAAATCCCATCATCCAGAAAAATGGGGACCGGCAGTTACAGGAACTGTTGAAAAGGGCGAAACTTATGAAGATAATATAATCAAAGAAGCAGATGAAGAACTCGGACTCAGGAACATTAAACCAAAAATGGGTCCAAAAACAAAAACTGATAATAAGTATCATCACTTTACTCAATGGTACATATTAAGTGTTGATAAGAATATTGATGAATTCAAAATACAAGAAGATGAAGTTGAAGAGATCAAGTGGTTTTCTCCTGAAGAACTAAGAAAACAACTCCAGGAAACTCCTGAAGAATTCTTACCAACAATGAAAAAGTATTTTGAATTATTGTCTTAATATTTTTCTTCCAATCTGATAGATTATCCAATCTTGATTTATTTCCCTTCTGACAGATTTGTTCCTTATTTCCAAATCATTTAGCAATTCTTCAATTATATGAAGGATTTAAAAATTAAAGATAGAAAATATTGAAACATGGATAAACAATAAGAAATAAAAAAATCAAGAAAAAAAGCTTATCTTTTCTTCTTAGCTACTTTCTTCTTTTTAACTACTTTTTTTTTAGCTTTTGCTTTCTTCTTTTTCTTTTTTCCGCCCCTTGCCATAACAGCACAAGAGATGTCTCCTTGCTTATCTACGAAGTAAAGCATTCCAGATTCTTTCTCAACGCCAACTTTAGCTACTTTCTCTTTTTTAGCTTTGCCTTTTTTCTTTCCTCTTGCCATAACAGCTCTGGAAACGTCTCCTTTAGCATCTACAAAATAAAGGTATCCAGATTCTTTCTTAACTCCTACTTTAGCTACTTTTTTTGCCATTTTTTAAATCCCTCTCAATTTTTGTTAAAATCTCTATTAGACATTGACTGCCTTACCGAATTTCAAAACATTCAAGTATATAAACTTTTCGGTATTTGTCGACTAAGATAACAAACTTCCTTACAATTTTTGACTTGTGAAAGTTTTTGAAGGTAATATTTGCTAAAGAAATGGTTTTTCTATCTTAATTATCTGATCAATCTCTCTGGTTGATACTGCGCATCCGCTTAGCTTCACTCCCCAGAGCACAGAATCAAGCAGATTTCTTCTTGCTTCTGGTATATCTGCAAGATACTTGTCAAGAAGCCCAATTTCATATGCAATAGTCACAAGTTCTACTGATCTCAGGGTCTTTATGCCTTTGGTCTTTTCCAGAAACCTTTTTAGGTAATTCTTATTTACATGGATACTTGTGTGAAGCTTGCGTGCAAGTGTTTCTTTGAGCTTTTTGGGATTTTCCATCAGCTGCTTGGTTGTTCTCTCATCAATTACAATAACTCTTGCTTTGAGTTTTATAGCAAGAGCCAGCGCTTCAATCTCTGCATAATGCACTATCTTTATCCATTGACCTTTAGCTTTGAAACAATGGTTTGCCAGTTCGAGAAGTTCAGTAGTCAGTTCTTCAATATCTTCGCCCCCTTTGATTTCCAGAATCTTATTCCTTATATATCGAGTTGTTCTCATCGCCTCGAATTTAAATTTTTTTGTTTTTAGCGGCCTATCTATAAGCTCTACTTTTACAGCATCAGGTATGATAAACCTCGCATTTGCTTTTTTCTTCAGAGGCTCAAGTAGCCATAAGAGATTATTCAGGCTAAGAGTAATTATTGGCCCTGTATCAAATACAATGTTCTTCATTTTGTCTCCTTTGATTATTCTGCGGTTCCGAAAAGTTCTCTTGCAAAATTGAGCCGTTTTCTGATGTTCTGAGGATCATATTCCTCTTTTATAATAGATGTACTGCCAATATACTGCAGGAAATCCCATGGTGATATCCCCATTATCTCTGCAACAATTCCTGCTGACAGCCCATGCTGGTATATCTTGCCTGCTTTTTTCATCATAGCCTGAGATATTACGTCCTGCACATAAAGGCTTAATTTTTCATCACATCTTGAGATTATTTTAAATATCTCTTTCATCTTTTTCCTGAAATTAGTTTTATCAAAAGCTTGAAGCAATTCTTTGCAAGATACAAGCCTGACAAAAATCATATTATATGTATGTTCTGGGATGCCCCTATCAATGAGCTTTGCAATAGAATATACTATTACAGCTGTAGAGATTGAATCTTCATCCTGAAATATAGAAGAATTATGGATTGTGTGGTTGCTCAGGGTCTTAAGCTCAGAATAATCCTGTTCTTGTCTTGTTTCCAGTATCCCAATGACCTTTTCAAATATTTTTAATATGTCTCTTCTGACAATATTTTCCATTAGTCTTATTCTATTACCTGATTTATTTAAACCTTTCTAAAAAAAACTTGCAAAACAAATTTTTAAAAAACGAAAACTATTTAAAGAACTTAAATACTTTTATATTAAAGTAAATTATGGGGGATAAATAAAGGTGGTTTATGCATGATTAAATTTATACAAAACTTTGTAAATAAGATTATTAATAATATATTTAAGAAGAAGAAACATGTCAAGCTTGGACTTTATGGCCCACCTAATGGTGGAAAAACTACTCTTGCTAACAAGATATGCCAAGACTGGCTTGGTGAAGATATGGGGTCTGTATCAAATGTTGCGCACGAGACCAGAGAGATACAGATAAAAGAGCAGGTGAACATAAAGAGCGGAGATAAAGAACTTAGCTTTAACCTTGTAGATACTCCTGGGATAGCGACAAGAATTGATTATGAAGATTTTATTAAAATAGGTATGAAAGACGAAGAAGCTAAGGTCAGGGCAAAAGACGCAACTAAGGGTGTGATAGATTCTATCAAATGGCTTGATGATATGGATACTGTCATAATTGTGCTTGACGGAACAAAAGACCCTTATACTCAGGTTAATATAACAATTATAGGCAATCTTGCAGCAAGAGATATTCCTGTTTTGATTGTCGCGAACAAATGTGATCTTAAAAGATTTAATATTAAGAAGATAGAATCTGCTTTCCCGCAATATAATGTAATAGGCATAAGTGGCAAATACGGCAAGAATATAGATAAATTTTATGAGGCACTTTTGTCACTTGCTTAATACTGGGAAATAAAATCACAAAAAAAGATATAATAAAACAAAAAAGAGGTAAATCAGAGAAAAATGGTGACATTGCAGTTAGTGCCATATAGTGAGATTGAATTGCTAAGCTCTCTTGGCAGAATCCGGAAGCTTCTTAATATAGCAAAAGAGGATAAGATTGTGCTTCTCCAGGGCAGACTAAAGAAAGAAGAAGAAGCAGAGCTTATCAAAGTGACGATGGAAGAGATAAATAAAGATTTTCGAGGCATTGAACTTGCAGTTGTTGATCCATCCAGTAACTCTCGCCTGAATGGATTCAAGAAGGTCCGCGCTTCTGTTGTAAACGCGCTTCTTGGAGAACGCCAGGGATTGACTATAATTGGACCAGCTTCTATTGTAAAGGAAATCAAGAGAGATCCTACTAAAATTGAGCTTTTGACAAATGAAATTTCGCTAAAATCAAAGAGCTACGGAAAAAAGAAGAAGAGAAACGCCCATAGACGCAAAAATAAAGGCTGATATTTCAATTACTGAGGAAAACCAGCGGGTTATTCACAACCCATTTCAAATGAGGAAAAATAAGAATGCCGCACCAATGTGTACATTGCAGTAAGTTTTATGATGATGGATCAAGAGAGATTCTGGAAGGATGTAGTTGCGGCGGAAAACTTTTCTTTTTTATCAAGAAAGAGAGAATGGAGAGCCTGAAAAAGGCAAAAGTATTTGAAAAGCTCTCTGATAAAGATAAAGAACAGATTGAAAAGGATGTTTTTGAGATAGTAGGCTCAAGGATTGAAGATGACCAGCCTGTAATATTAGATTTTGAAGCTATAAGGATAATGAAACCCGGGCATTATGAAATTGACCTTGTCCATCTTTTTAAAAGCGAACCCATTATATTTCGACTTGAAGAAGGAAAGTATATAATAGACCTTGCAGAAAGCTTTAAGACTTATTCTAAGAAATAACTAATTCATCGGATACAACATCATCAAGAGATGAATGATTCTAGTCAATAGGACTTTTTATTTTTGATAAATTTTTATTTGATACTTGAGTATAAATAAGTGTAGTCTTGATATCAGAATGGCCAAGCAAATCCCTAATATACCTAATATCTATTCCATTTTCAAGTAGATGTGTTGCAAAACTATGCCTAAGAGTATGTGGCGTTACTTTCTTTTTGATTCCTGCTTTCTTAGCAGCATTCTCAACTATCTTTTCAATTGTCCTTAAACTATACTTTTCCCCCCTTATTGTATTGAAAACATAACCATCCCATAGTCCAAGAGATTTCAGACCTTTCTTGACTTTAGGCGAAAGCATTACTATCCTATCCTTCTTTCCTTTAGCTGCCTTAATATGAATCACATTTCTTTTAAAATCAATATTTTCCCATTTAATATTTATAATCTCGCTTGCTCTCAATCCAGCAGCATAGCCTATCTGGATAATCAGGCGATGATTAAGATTCCTGGTTGATACAATCATTTTTTCAATATCTTCTTTAGCAAGAACAACAGGCAGTTTTTTCTCTCTTTTTACGTTTGGTAGATCCTTCAAAATGCCATCTATGCCTGATGAATCCCTTTTGATTATATTCAGATAAAACTTAATTGCAAAACATACTGAACGAACAGTTTCATCAGATTTTCCCAAATTAATCAGATTAAGCAGATATTGCCTAGGCACGCATTCTGAACCTATGAATTTTCCAACATGAAATATATAACTGCTTATAGTCCTCTTAGAATACCCTCTCAATTTTGCTTCATCTTCAATTAATTTTTTCCAATCTCCCTGATTCAAGCCCAATTCCATAAAACAAGAACAAAACACCTTTTATTTATAAGTATTTACTTCGCTTTTCCGGACATATCACGAATTAAACGCAATAAATGTTCGTTTAATATGTGTTAGTTTCAATAAAATTTGAGTTCTTTTTAAAAATGGGGGTCTGAGGTGCTTCGCACATATAGCCTCGACTTCGTCGAGAGATTTATTTTTTAAGAGGGGCTAATCTCTTTGATGTTTTTATATCGGGCTTGGCACTTATTTGTTTTTAAATAATTCCAATTGTGCATTATTCAATTCAATATCCAAAATTGAACAATAAGAGTAGTTTGCTAAATATCATTTTCACCTTATTCATATAAATAATAGAATTTTAATCAACTTTTTATTGTTAATTATTATTTAATTAAATAATTTGGTGCAGGTGGGAAAAAGTCTATTTTCACTTCTGTTTTTGGAAGACCTGTTTTTTCGGCAAGTTTTTTTAGTATGCCTTTTATATCATTAGCACGCACATAAACTTTATCATCACTTTTATATACATGGTATTCTCTCAGAATCTTGATGCCGTTCTTTGCTATTCTTTCGATTTTCGTTTTTCCTTTTTTTCCTTTTTTAACAGTTGTTTCCGTGTCAACAGTAATACTTGCTCCTCCTCGTTTAGATTCATATGTTTCTTTAAATGCCAAATATTTTAGTATTTGTAAGTCTCCAGTACTGCCTACAATATTTTTCTTACTTTCGTCATAATCTACTAGGGCTTTATAGATATCTCCGGTTGAAAGTTTAGAACTTTTAGGATAAAAGAGTTCTCTTACACCCTCTCCATCACTTAGTTCACCATGTTTTTCTACTCTTTGTTCTAATCCTTCATTTTCTATTCCATATAAACCCATATTCCATTTATTAAAATTATTTAAAAATGATGCTATATTTGCTTTTAGACTATCAGCAAGATAATAATTATTTGCATTTTTGGGGTTGATCGTTTTGAATATTCCAGTGTCAAAAAATACACGCATTTCTTCTACTTTTTTATCAAGCGGGAACTTTTTATCTGTGTCAGCATCATTTACAACGAAAGAACTATCATTAATCCTTCTCATATTTTCTTTTTTCAATCTTTCCATATGACCCAAAATATATTCAACCGAAATATATGCATCCCCCTCAATTTTTCTAACTCCTTCTCTATGTATACTATCGATGTTATCTGATGTTACATTGTTTAATATAGTTCCAATCCCAGATAATACAGTAGTCCAATCATATCTCTTACTAGGATAAGCAATAGCAACATATTTCTTACCATCAAAAGTTTTTTCATACGGATGCCTATCCTTTAGAATTCCTTCTGAATCAAGACCACACTTTTCTATAGCTTCTGCTAATGCTAATTCTTTGAATGTTGTATTAAAAGGACTAAGTATATAATCCTGGAGAGTAGGAATAGCTGTACGTTTACCATAATTATATGAGCGTAAATTTCTTTCTTCTATTCCATCTTTACTCAAACCAGCAACATCTTTTTCCTTCTCTTCGGAAAGCCTTGGTAACCTAATCAATGTGGAATTTGTTCTTTTCATTTGAATACTCTTAAACCTCAAGAATTTTCAAGAGGTTATTATTTATTACTACCCTTTCATAGTATGTTAATACTTAATTATTTATAAATTTATCTTTTAATTTTTACCACACCATCAAATAATAAATCAACAACGACTTATTAAAAAATAGTGCCCAGCTTTCCTTCTTTTTGTGAATTAGAGATTAGCCCCTTGATTACATGTTCTTTTAGTATCGCTGTCGCTAAGTAGAAAGAACTCAGACCCCTAGTGCTTCGCACATATAGTCTCGGCTTCGCCTCGAATTGATTGGAACTCAAATTTTACTTTTCGGAACGAAATTTTTCCATACGCTGTATGGAAAAAGAAACTAACAGGAATTTAACGGTTCGAAACGACCGCTTCGCTATTTTGCCAAGCAAAATTCGTTCCTCTCCCAAATCACACTTCGTGCGACTTCGTTAAATTCCGATGTTAGTTTCAATTGCAAATTCTCTAAATTGTTGAGTTTGAAAAATAGGAGAGGACACTTTAAAACCCCAGACCACCCCCTAAAATGTAGAAATT
>JAGLGH010000006.1 GCA_023144115.1 Nanobdellota archaeon
CCTGACCCTCCAGATTCCTGTTTACTTATATGAGTCGTATGGTCGCATGTTGGAGTGAATGTTATTGAGTCATCTCCTGCTGCATTCATCATCTCTGCATTTAGATAAGCTCCACCTGCTATTCCTCCAAGAACTATTCCCCAGCAAACAGCCATTGCTAGCGCCCAACTCCCTGCAAGGGTTGCACCACCAATAAGAGCTGACCCAAAAGTTGACCAAAGACCTGTACCTAGTAGAGGACAAAAAAGGGTGATTACAAGAATAATGATAATAATAATAACAATCACAATCATCTTAACCCAGCATCCGCTGCCAGGATCAACTTTTGCATTGGCGCTTGCTGTTTTTACTTCCTGCTCTCCGCAGTCAACAACAGTGTATTCGCTGAATCCTGGGATATCTGTATATACAAAGTTATTTTCATAATCTGCTCTTGTCATCAAAGGTCTCCATCCATTGCCTTCATTCCATAGTATTCCTACATTGCCTTTATGAGGCGTCTTTTCCTCATCCCAGTACAGCACCAGCCTTTGAGGATTATTGAATCTCATTCCAGTCGGTTCAAATTGATATACTGGATAAGTAAGTTTATAGGATAATGAGCCATACTCAACTGTGTCATCACCCTCATGCAAAGGAACATTCTCTCGTGTTACATTCTCAGGATAGAACTGCTGCGCTGTTATGTTGTCCACAGAGCTTCCATTAAGATTCATTGTTGTGCCTGGATTTATCAAGAGCTGTGCCATCCTGTCTAATGAATATATTGTAAATGGCATCAATGTCGATACTATGTTGCTGTTCTCCTGAAGTTCAATAGTTCTAATAAGGTTTGAGCGCCTGAACCTGGAAGCAAAGCTTAGACTGAAATACTCTCCTTTCTCGAATCTTGTCTTGTCTATAATAGTGTAGATCAAAGTCTCATTATCAGGGCTTGCATAACTTACATCAAAACCAGGCGCTTCAATCTTTTCTATAGGCCTAAAGAAATTAAAATCAGGCTCAAGCTGCAGATTGATTATCTTTGATCCAGCTTCATAGATTCTCCTGAACCTGACATCCAGGCGAGAACTGAACTTGTCTTCAGTGGTCTCATATTCCTGTTTTGTGATTGTGATTGGATAATGCAGGTCAATGATAACATCATCTGCTGCAAATGTAATATTTGACTTGGGTTCTGTATATTCTAATTGCATTCCCTGCTGTTCAAATGTGGAATAATTAAGGCATAAAGGAAGATTCTCATCAATGTATAAGATAATTCTTTGCCGGATCTGATCAAGAGTAGGCTGGATATTTATCTGGTCAAAGTACCAGTAGCTTATTCCATTGAGGTCAATCTTCTGCGGAACCTCAATATAGCCTCCTGTTTTTCCTGCAATCTTCAATCCTTCATAAGCTGTCTTTGAAATGCAGGATTCAATAAGGTTCCTTATATTTTTGCTCTCAGCTTCCAATTGCTGCTGTTTTTCAGCCTCTGCAACTATCTTTTTCTCTTTGATTGTACTTGATGTATAAAGAACAAGTCCTGCAATGATAAGCAGTACAATACCTGCGATGATGAAATACCCTATCTGGCCTCTTTTTTTCATGATTATTCTGTTTATGAATCTCATTGTTTAAATATTTAACCAAAATTTGCCCTTTGAGTTGGACTTATGAAGAGAAGTATTTTAAAGTTGAATTGGAATCAAAATTTTATAGCAAATAATACACATATCTGGGGGGATAAAAAATGAAGAAAATAGCAATATGTATTGTAATGGCAGTATTTGTGGTATTGGCTGCCAGTTTGGTTAATGCAGATTTAATACCTATAACAGCAGAACAGGCGTTTGATGCACAGGCTAGCCAGATTGATCCTGAGAGTGGTGATCCTGCTAAGGTTATTATAGTGGATATAAGATCTGTAGCAGAATATCATTGGGTTGGCGCGCCAGCGAAAGTAGATGAGATAATAACAAAGCGCAGTACCATAGTACCAGATGATGGAAAAGTAAATGTATTTGGAAGAGGAAATAATCTTCTTAGATTTAAAGTGAATGGTAATTTAAGGGTACTTTCAGCAAAAAGTGTTGAAAACATGAAGACCTCTCCAATTGCGCTTAATATACCATATGAAACAAAGGATTATGAAACATGGGAGAAGAAGCCTAATCTAGATTTTGCCGAGGATATTGAAGCTTTGGCAGAGGAGGATACTAGTATAATTCTTATATGCCGTAGCGGAAAGCGAACAACTAAGGCATATGCTAAGTTTGATACTAATTTATTTAAGGCAGTATATGAGATTGACCAGCCTGATGGCAAGAATGGCAGAGGGGGATTCCAGGGTACAAGTTATAGTGATGCATATAATGGCTATAGGGGATTTCCTGAAAGGAAGACCTCATTCCAAAACCACGAATCAGTATCATGGTCTGATGCAGGACTGCCGATTCATATAGGTTGGGAAATATAATTATTGAATTTTGCGTGGGGAGTTAAGCTCCCTTTTTTAATTATTTATGAAGTATGAAATTTTCTTGTTTTCAAAGAAATACTTTCTTCTTACACTTTCGGGTAATTTTTTTGTAGTTTATTGTTTCTATTTATGAAAACCTGTTTCTATTTATCTTAATTATATTCTACAAACAGAAACCTTTAAATAGGCAGAAGCCTCAGTTATATATATGAGTGCGATAGTGGAACTTATAGATCCTAAGATAATCAGCATAATTCATCTTCTCTTAAAGGATAAGGATGAGCTTTTCCATCTTCAGAAAATATCGCAGAACACAGGAATTCCTATTTCTACGACTTTCAGGATAATTAACAAGCTGGTAGATATGGAATTTATTGACAGGCTCAATGTTGGCAATTTTAAGATTTATAGGATAGCATCTAATTCCAAAACAGCAGAATTAAGCAGAATCTTATTGGTTAAATCATCTTCATCAAAAAAACAAAAACGTGAGGTTATTAGGAAATGAGTCTCAATTTTTCTTTCCTGGCTGCAGGAAGGAAAAAGCGGAAGCTGGAAAAGCTGCATGAAAATATACAGCAAAATAAGGCAGATTTGATTAAGGCAGTCGAAGGTCTGGATGCGCAGCATCGTAAAGGTAAGATAAGTAAAGAAGTCTATAAGCTCAGATCTGGCGCTGTTATTGGGACAAAAAGCAAGAAAGACTGGATTAAGTATTATGATTCTTATGCAAAAGAGTGTAGGGAAAAGATTGATGAGCTTAATATTGAGTTTAAGGGTTTGGGCAGCGTAAGGAGAATCTATCAGGCTTATCCTTTTGTCCCTTATATACTGTTTGCAGTGATGATTATAGGTATGGCATTCTTTTTGGTGAAGCCAGCATTTATAGGTTTAGTCGTATATGAAGAATCAGTCAATGCAAGCGATGAAGTTCATGTCCTGTTCAATGAATCTGGAACATATACCTGGACCTTGTCAAGACCTGGTGAATTGCGCAGCATAATGATGTCTGGCAGGGTGAGCGCAGATGGCTTTGCAGTTGTTTCAATAATCCATGATAATGTAAGTTATGTAATATTAAATTCTTCACAGCTTGAGGCTGGGGGATTTGGAGCTATCACTGGCTATGCAACATTTGAGGGCATGGAGGAAGAGGCAGATGAAATTGCTGTGACAGAACCAGTAGTTGTTGGTGAGAGTGATATTCCTGAGGATATAATTCTTGACATTGCGATGGAATATAAATCAGGCACATCATTTGACCCTGAAGATGACGGATGGGAATCAACAGGGGGCTTTATTGATTTTACTGTTGAGAATACAATCACAGACCAGAATGAATCTCACCTATGCACAATATGGAAGATAAACAAAGCTTATAAGGAATGCTATGGGAGCGGACTGTGCTGTGATTTTGTTGAAGTTGAAAGATATGATTCAGACTGGAAAAAACCCTTTATGGCATACTATGGACTGGAAGCCGTAGCTCTTGATAATAATGTGAGTGCGCAGATATGGTCTGTTGATTATAACCTTTCTCTTGATGACCCTTATTCAAATATCTATCGAAGCGAGGCAATGCAGTTGCCTGCTGTATTTTATTATAGAGGATACTTGTTTGAGGATGCATGCACAGATACCTGTTTGGTTGCAGGGCTTGGCTTTAACGCAACCAATTATACATTACAGATAGATATAGGAAATGCAGAGCTGGAGATTGGGGCAATAGATTACATTGTTTCTGTGAAGGACTTTATAGTTAATGAAACATTGGTGCAGCATGATGCAGAGATAGGCAAGCCTGTAAAATGGACTAAGACAAATACTTATGATTTGGCAAAGCCAGGGCATAGTATGAACATATCAATCAATGCAGAGAACATAACAGTATTCAAAAAGAAAGGGACAAAGATGGTTGCTGTTGGTGACCTGGATGCGGAGATAAGGAGTGAGGGAATAGTGAAAACCATTAGGGAGCATAATCTAGAGAAGCAGATAGAGAACCTGCAAAAAATAATTGAAAAAGAGGCTAGACCACAGGAGAAAGATAATCTAAAGGATAGGCTTGATAATCTGGCTGCAGAACTGAAGCAGGTTGCTTCAGCTATTGAGAGTGATTTTATTTCAATAGATATTGCGGAAATTGTTGTGCCTTCAGAGACAGATACTATAGAGATTGAATATTATACTCCTGCTCCTGAAACAATTGAGACAAACATATCCCCAACTTCAAAACAAGTAGTTGTGACATCAGAAGAGCATTATACAGATATCCTTACTTATGCCTCTCTTCCATCAGAATCAGAGCCTGAATCTGTGCATCTTTACTGGATTGTTAATGGGACAAGGAATGAGGTATTTGACATAACCAAGAAGGATACTAATGATAACGGCCTGGTTGACTGGATTGAATGGGTCACTCCGCACCTGAGCAATCAGACTTATGTTATAGAGATTACTGGCGAGGGGTTGTACAACTGGAGCGCAGGAATGTTTTACAATACAACAACTGATTGGGAGAATGTTACCTTGTTGAATGACAGCGCAGATACTTATTATACGTCAGGACATTATATTTCGCAGACCTTTGATGCAGGCAATGAAACAAGATGGATGAATATAAACTGGGGAGAAATTGTAATCCTCTATAGCCAGGTTGTACTTCTTGAGGATGGATTTGAAGAGATTAGCTGGGATGCGAAATGGCAGGCCAATGGGGTGACTGACTGGAGCAATTCTACAGACCTGCAGGCAAGCGGCAGTTATTCTGCAGAAAACATTGGCACCAATAATGACAATGATATGATATCTAATGACATAAATACTTCAATAGCTTCAGATATAAGGGTATTCTTCTGGTATAATAAAGATAAGCTTGAGGACGGCGATTTCTCTATCCAGATCTATGATGGCAGCAGCTATAACCACTGGCATGACCTGGATGTTTATAACGGTCCTGACTTCTGCGCAGGGAATGGTGGTGATGGTACATGGTGCAGGTTTAATGAGGTAATAACAGATTCGCAGTATTTTAGAGATAATTTCAGGCTGAAGTTTGAGGGCACAGAAACAGATCTTAATGAAAGAGTAGCGATTGATGATGTTAATATTACTTATGCAAGGGAGACCAATATAGCTGTCAAGACAAGGACGTCAAATGACAATACAATCTGGTCAGCATGGTCATCAAACCACACAAACCCTTCAGGGCTAATCAATGCAAGCGCGAGATATTTGCAGTATAAATCCCTCCTGACAACGCTGAATAATTATGATACTCCTTTTTTGCAATGGGTTAATATTACCTATGGTATTGAATACAAACCTACCGTAACCTTAAACCACCCTGTAAACAATAATTCAATCAATCTTGATAATGTTGTGTTTAATTGCTCAGCTGCAGACAGCGAGGGAAACCTGACCAGTATAAGCCTTTACTCAGATTATAAGGGCAGCTGGCAGCTGATTGAAACAAAAGAACTGACAGG
>JAGLGH010000060.1 GCA_023144115.1 Nanobdellota archaeon
AAAATAATAAAAATAAGTCGTATAGAACAAACTATACGACTCTCAAATTTTAACTAAACATTTTATCTACGGGCATTTTTTTTCTACAAGCTCCTATTACATAAGCAGCTATATTTTCAAAAAGCGCACTCCATTTGTCTCCATTTATAACAACAATGGGGATGTCATTTATATTAGATGAAGAAATATTCGTCTCAAACGCAGCTGGAGCGTTTTCAATTTTCGTTTCTCCATTTTCAATTATAACAGCCGGAATATTGTTATCCGAAAGAAGACTCAATACATTCACAAAATGGATTCTCCTTTGAAAGATACAAGCAGCCATTATATCATGTTTTAGCGCTTGATCTCTTCCCCCAGTGCTGACAAGAAAATCTAAAGACTTTATATAGTAGTCAGCATAGAGGTCACTATTCGGAGATACATATACTGGAATGTGATCGTCCTTCACATAAAGCATATACCGCGGACATGAGAATCCTAATAGATCTAAATTATACTTGGGATCACCAGCAACTTCTTCAATTGCCCAGTCTACTCCCATGTCAGAAGCTCCATAAGTCAAATGCAACCTTGCACCTGGAAACTCATCTCGAAGCCTATCAATCATATTCTTCATGATCGCAATGCAAGCCTGTTCATAGGCTCCTTCTCTTATCCCATATTTTTCAAGCCATTCTTTTGTGAGCCTTGAAAAACCGTTCATTGAGAGCACAAAATCAGCTGGATTAGAACGCAACACATTCATTGCCTGCTGATATTCATCAGGCAAGAAAATCTGTTTCCTTGTAAAAACCTTCCGATAGATCCTCTCATCTTCTGGAGCTTCCAGATTTATACACTCCGCACCATAATCAAGAGAATACGGCTCATTCACAACTTCAACTATGACTTTGCCGTTTTCTTTCCAGACCTTTCCATCATAAATAACATCTTCCATTTTCATCAACCTCTTTGTTTTGATTACTGTAATATTGATCACTGCACAAGCTTTTTTAGCTTGATAGATCAGCGTATCACATTTATAAGAAAATGTCAATATAGCGTCCCTACATTTTGATCCTAGGTTATAAAAAATCTCTTGCAGAGATCGATCGTGCAAGAGAATACAAACTTATTTACTAATAACTTCTGCTATTAATTTTTGTACCGTTTTTATTATAACGATTTTGTCTGCAGTCTGTTTCCGCTTAGTGACGCAGCTACCATAAGAATTTCGAGCTTTTCGATAAATCCTTCTGGAACACTTCCCGTTTCAAATGATTCTCTGAGATACCCAACAGACACTAGCCCGCTTCCTCTCATCTGCATCCTGTCACTTGATGTAGCTTCTCCATTTATAACATCGTCAATAAATCTCTTCGGCGGAACCCAGCCATGATCAAATACGTAATGCAAGATCATGTCTGGCATAACATAACTATTTCCAGAACTAAAATTCAAAGTTACATCTCCGCTAGATGTATTTGGATATCTTCCTTTCTCGCCGTTTTTACAAAATTCACAAGTATGAAATCCCATTCATCCTCCTCCTTAATGTCTTAACTTTAACATAGTTAGCTCATTATGAACCAACTTCTGATACTACTGTACTTTTTATCATCTGTCAATTGTTTTTATAATGTCTTTATAATGAGATCTTATCACATTGTATTGCGTTATCAAAAAACCTAATCTTTTATAAATATAAAAATAACACAAAATAAAAAGGAAGTTAGTCGCTTATTTTTTGACTAATCTTCCTTGCTCTTCTCTTGAGGTTTGTGATATATCATGAAAAAGATATTATAATAGTCACAGCCGTAACTCATTCCAGATATTCTCCTCCCAACAAGAGTATTCTTTGTTTTGTTTGAAAGAATAACTTCCGACATGTTAGTCTCATTATGTATTATACTATACTCCCTTGTGTAATATTGAGACACAATGCCATATCTTTCCTCATAGCCTGCAATCGCTCCTTTGGATCTTAATTCAATTCGGATACAGACCTGTTCTGGATAGTAATGTTCTATTCCATTAAGTTCAGGTTCTGGTATATTCTTTCCAAAATGATTCTTGTTTTGAATTATCACAGGTTTACCTATTTTTTTCAATTCAGAAATTAATTGCTCTTCAGACTCTACGTCTATGTACGATTCATCTGATGGCAAACTTGACTCTGGATTATACCATATTCTGTATTTATTTCCTCCTAAACCATATGGAAACACATGTGCATATCCACCATACGAACCAAGTCCATGCTCTTGATTATAACTTAGAGCGTAGCCTTTTGATATGTCATGTAGATCTTCTGTGCTTATGCCCCTTTTACTTCCCAATTCTGCCATCAGACTTTTTCTTCTAGCAGCATTTATTTCAGATCTCATTTGATCTGCTTCATTGAATAAGTCCATTTTCCGTGCAACCACACAACCTTTTCTGCGAAATTCAAAATCTTTATATCCTTCTTCAGCTTCTTGAAGTTGTATAAATGATCTTCTTTTCCCTCTCCTTGCCCATCTTTTTACTTCAATTATTCTCCTAATTCTTTTGAGCAATTGCATGCAAGTAATTGGATTCTGTTCAAAGGTTGGATCTATCCAATTGTTCTCTGCTTCGATCTTAATTCCACCAATATTATTATCAGTACCTAAGCCATCGTCTATTGTCAAATCTTTAACCATTTAGCTCACCTCTATAATTTTTAAATAACAACATTTTCAGAGTATTTTATACTCAACGCAATATAATAACATACATGCCTTAAAATGTCAATAGTGTCATCCTACATTCTGTTCTAAAGTACAATTTTATCAAAGTGGGGTTTGATTTTTATTCTTGAATATAAAAAATAACCCCATAAACAAAGAGCTACTTTATACATACTGCTAAGCATGTAAAATTATAATTTATTTAGAAAGTCTAGAACTTAGACTATATTATTTGAAATAATTCTCCACCGCAAATTCAAACTGTTTCAAAAAGATGTCTTTAAAATAAAATAAGTTATTAACTTCATAAAATAATAAACTTGCTTTTTTATATTCAACTTCATTTACTGCCCGATATGATATAGGAATAGAATTATATGATAATAAAATTGCGTTGGCCACCATTCTAGCCGTTCGTTTATTTCCATCTTCAAATGCCTGGATATATGATATTAATATTAAAGACAAAAATGCTTTTTCAAAAAAGTTTTCTTTATTATTAATTAATTTTATCATCCCTTCTAAAACCTCTTCTATTTGATATATATTATCAAGAGGCTTGTAATTAGTACCAGTTATTCCAACTGGTGATTTGCGAAGATTTTTAGAAATGCCCAAATCCTTTATTAGAAGATAATGAATATGTTCAACATTAGCACGGGATAACCGCACAAAAACATCTTTGTTTTGCAGTGATTCATTAAACGCGTCTTTATGGTTCAATATCATTTGAGTTTCTTCTTTGGTCTTTTTATCGTCTGGTTTATTATCTTTAATAAGTTGTTCGGTATTAAGAAGCGAATAAGTATTCCCTTCAATTCGCGAAGACTTCCATGAAAACTCTATCAAAATTCTCTCATATTCTTTGTTAATAAGAGTTTGACTATCATACTGTGAAAAATTTTTCACAAAATCATTATGCAATTGTAAAAGTTTTTTTTCTTCATCCTCTGAAAAAACATTTTCTTTTAAAACATCAAAAATATTAAAATTAAAACTTGTTTTTATCTCTCTTTCATCAAAAGGAACTGAAAAATATTTTTTAACATTTATTTCCTTTAAAAGATTATATCTATCTGAAACAGAATAAGAAGTGTTTCTACCGGCCCCCTGTTTAGATACATATCCTGATTTTAATAATATATCTATATCTCTATTGACCGTTCTTCTATTTACATTAAAATTATTTTTAACATACACTAAAATATCCCCGATTTGGGCTTCTTTTTTATTTTTTATATATTCTTTGATATATTCTTGTCTTCTATTGAAAAGTTTCATATTAATAGTTTAACATTTAATTGTGACATTTTCAAGAGCTAATTATGACATTATATACAATAGAATCAATTCAATCTTTTAAAACAAGGCATTTAATTGTGACATTTTCAAGAGCTAATTATGACATCTTATAGTAATGCTTACAAATCTAAATTAAATTTTTTTAAATTTCTATATAATTATATTAGCATATTCCACTTTACTTTGCACTTAAAACATGTTAATAAATAATATTCTAATTTTAGGATATAAAGAATAACTCTTGTAATTTAGCAGATCACACAAAAGCTCCACAGTCTCGAGTCCTCGAGAGCTATGGAGCCAACTTTAAATTTGTACACTTCTGTATTGAAAATTGGAACCCCTTAATTACCAAAATTAAAAGATTATATAAAGGAATAATGGAATTAAGAAAAATTTTAGTGTCTTGATTGTATAGATTTTCCAAACCCGTAAAGATTCATGCAAAATAAAAACGAGAGGTTGCGGTACATTGCAACCTCTTACTTTAATTCTATGTACAACTGTTTATTTCATGAACAAGATCTTCTAATCCTGAACCTTTCAATATCTCTTTCTTCTTTTCGTCAAAGTTAATTACTTTAGCAAAAGGTGTTCCTAATATTTCACAAGTTTCTTCCAGATGATAAGGAAGTCCCAAAGCATAAATATTTTTATGTCGTGGATTATAAATAGTATATTTTAATGAATTATAGCCATAATTATAATTCACAAAATCACTACCGCTCAAATCAACCCTGGCAAAACTTAAAGTACCTCTAGGTATCCTTTCGATTAATTCTCCAATCCAAATAAATTCAAGTTTGGGATATTTATTTAAGGGTTGATAAATATGTTCTCTAATCTGCAACCCACCAACATCATCACTAAGAATGGTCTTCTTCTCTCGTCCAAATATAATCAGAGATCCACTACTAGTAATCCCTACAGATTCTTGATCTTTTTTCCCTTTTTTCCAGAAATCAAGTAAATCAAATGCTGATTGACCACACCTCGTCAAAGATGGTGTCAGCTTAACTTCAAACTCACCAATCTGATAAACTCCCTTTTTCAAAGACAAAGAAGATTCTCTTATCTTATTCTTGCACAGTCCTGCTAAATTATTTATTTCTGTTAATGTTTTATCTCTCGGCTCTTTCATAGTTATTCCTCCTTCTTCATACATCCCCGAAATATTTTATTCACGAGGTAGATTTAACAATTAATGTTAACAGTTAGACCCACTTCATGTATATAACAAAGAACAATACAGTATCTTAGCATATTTCTTATATTTTGTCAATCTCATGTGCCTTTGATGTAAAGGTTAAATAGAAATGTCC
>JAGLGH010000061.1 GCA_023144115.1 Nanobdellota archaeon
ACCTTGTTAATCTTTTTATGGATTATGAGACTTTTGGAGAGCACCAGTGGAAAGAGACTGGCATATTCAATTTTCTCAGGCATATGCCCCAGGAAGTTATGAAGCATCCTGATAATGATTTTGCTACGCCCTCTGAGATTATAAAGCGATATCCCTCAGTCGGTGAGCTTGATATTCATAATCTGATCTCCTGGGCTGATGTTGAAAGAGATCTTTCTGCCTGGCTGGGAAACCGTATGCAGCAAGCTTCCTTAAAGAGAATATATGAAATAGAGAAAAGCATAAAGATGTGCAATGATCCTCGCATTCTTGAAGATTGGAGAAAGCTGCAGACAAGCGACCATTTCTATTATATGTGCACAAAGTGGTTCAATGATGGAGATGTGCATAAGTATTTCAATCCTTATGACAGTCCTTATGATGCATTCATAGCTTTTACAAACGCCGCAAATGACATAATGATGAGAGTTAAGAACTCAGAAAAGAAATTAAAATGTGAAAATCCAATCCCATCAAATCTTTGCGAAGCAAAGGTTTGATTCAATTATCGAAAAACGAGGTAAATAAAATGGCAAGAAGAAAGATAACAAAAACAAAAAAAACTAAAAATAAACCAATGAAGACTGTTGAAGGAGACCTTTGCTTTTTTGTTAATGATGGCAGGATCGTACAAAGTATAGGTCAGCTTACAGGTGTTTTCTCTGAGATTTCTGACGAGACTTACAGCTATCATGTAAATTCAGAAAAGAATGATTTTGCAAGCTGGATTGGCGATGTGTTCGGACACAAGAAACTCGCTAGTGAACTGAGGAGAGTGAAAACAAAAGAGACTGCTCTAAAAAAGGTGGATGCCCACCTGAATCTGCTCAAAAAATAGAAACATTTATAGGGGAGTGCATTATATATGTGCTTTGTAAGAAGAGCATGCATATAATTGCCTGAAATTATTTTTAATTGTTTATTTCAGGAAAAGGGGTGAAAAATGGTAAAAAATATTTTAAGAGATTTAAAGCCAGAAGAATATTTCTTTATTCATACTGGTGCTGTAATAAAGAACATAAAAGAGTTTCCTGTTGCGCTTAAAGAGATGGATGAAGATACTTTCAGATATCATCATAATCCTCAGACAAATGATTTTGCTAACTGGATTAAATTCCTTTCTGATGATAAAGAATTTGTTATCAAAATAGAGAAAGCCCTTACTAGAAGGGAGATCATAAAAACTGTTGAACATCAGATAAACTCTGTGGAGAAAGTTACAGCTGCTGTAAAGATTGCGCAAAAGAAAAAGTTGGTGGTGCAGCTCCCTGCTAAAAAAGAAGAAAAGAAAAGATCTAAAAAGATTTCAAGAAAGAAGGCAAAAAAAGCTAAGCCAAAGAAGAAAGCTGTAATAAAAAAGAAAAAGCACCTGAAACAAGGAGGAATTGTAAAGCTTGAGAAAGATATACTCTCTGGGCTTAAAAAGCTCAATAAAAAAGATGGGTCTTGGAAAAAACTTAAGAATTGGGTTAAAAAGTATAGAAAAAGATACTCAAAAGATCTTAAGGGTGGAATAAAGGAATACCTTTTAGGCATAGTCACAGGGCTGCTGCTTGGCTTGATTCTTGGCACATTTATTTGATTGGGGTCAGGATGAGGTAATTTTCGTTTTTTATATCTCAATATAACTAGTCCTACATCAGTATACAAAAAGCAACATTTATATAGTAGATATATTTTAAATCCCTCATGGTTATACTTTTTGACAGATTTAACATGCCTGAAGACATATATGAGCTAATTTTTGCTACAAAACAGCAGGTGATAGTAGCAAAAGTCATTATAAGTACAATCAAGGAGCATGGTGGTGAGCTTAATAAGACAGAGATGTCATTCTTTGCAACACAGCTGCACGATGGAAAGCTCGAGGCTGAAATAGATGAGCCTGGCTTTGCTGGGAAGAAAGTTAAGTTGTCTTACAATAAGAGGCAGTTCTATGACCGAATCCTGACACCAATGAAGAGCATGGGACTTATATATTACGATCTTTATAAGAAAACTTATGCTATTTCTGATAAGTTCACAAGGGATATAAATAAGATTGGCATAATGTGGCAGAGGGAAACAGCCAAGCCATTAGGTGCAACAATCAAGAGATGATTGGCTCTATTGCTTTTATGCTTAATACTCTTCTGGTGATGATGCATGAAAAAGATAACATCTACTAAGGTCGCAAGAAATTATGTTCTTGCCCAGAAATTAAAGAAGCAATATAATCAGATTAATAGCCTTAATGATTACAAGAGAATCTATGAAGAGATGCAGAAAGAAGTCTTTGCTTATTCTGATCAAAGGTTATGGAGCCTTATCACACATCCGCCAAGAAAAAGGCGCTTCAAACAGCTTCAATGGTATGAGGGAAAAGTGAGCCTGGATAAAATAGGACTTTGGCCGCATATGAGCAATATCGCAGATAATCTGCTTATCAAAGATGCTCAGTGGTCAGTTAATCAGATATATTCCAGTTCTGGCAAACTTCTCAAAGGTCAGCTTCACCATCTGTTTAGGATATTGCCTTTTGTCCAATTCCTGAACCTGAATATGCCTATAATTGTGGTAAAAGGTGGTACAATCAGAAAAAAGCCATATCTTGAAGAAAAGTATGACATAGAAGATGGTTGTCATCGCGCAGTTTGCATGGGATTATTGGGAAGAAAAATCACAAATGCTTATATAGGAATAGAAAAGGAATTGTGAAGATAATACTCCATATAAGGAACTTGAAACATTAGTTGGTAAAGAATATGATTGTTCACTAGGTATTTCTGAATTAGACAGATACCCAAATAAAGATGATTTTTTCTAACGAGAAATTTCCAATGAGCCAGTTATTTCCCCCCACATATCTTTACAAAATTTTCCAGAATTATTTTTCCATTTAAACCTGAAATCTCAGGATGGAATTGTAAACCATATATCTTCTTTATTCTATGTTTCATAGCTCCATTATTGCAGGTCTGAGATTTTGCCAGTAAAACAAACTCTTTTGGCAAGGTTATAAATTCGCAATGATCTTCTTTGAACAAAGACCTATTTTCTAACCTTGAAAAAATGATGTCTTTATTTACAATTTCAATAGGTTCTTTATTTCTTACTTCTTCACCTAAATATATCTCAGAATCAAACAATAAGCCAATAATCTGATGACCAAAACAGATTCCTAAAATAGGTATATTTGTTTCCTTAATGAATTTGAATTTATCTAAATATTTTTGTTTATCAATTTTAGTTAAAAGAATTGGTGCCCCAGAAATAATTATTCCAGAAACATTATTAATCATTGATTCATTTAATTCATTTAATTCATT
>JAGLGH010000062.1 GCA_023144115.1 Nanobdellota archaeon
TATTTGATATTTTTAGCTCATCTAATATCTTTGAAAAATAACTAATATTTTCTGAACCACAATCAATAATACAAATCATATCCAATAGGAGATAAATTAATTATAAAAACCTTTCGATATTGGAACAAAAATTTAAAAATACCTAACTCTGCCTTAGTAATCCAAACAAAAATTTATAAAGAATTGGTGAATATATTTATTTAATAATTAAGATTCTGGAGACAATAAAAAATGACATTAGATCAACAAATTTCAGAAGAACTCGAAACTGCCAGAAAATTTGCTGAAATCGGAGAAATTACAACCATGCATGCTACTCTTTATCGTATTGAGCATCTTTATTATGCAGGACATTCTGCTCAAGAATTAAATCCAGATTTTTCTGCGAAAATAAAAGAGATTGAAGAATTAGGATATAAAACAGCTATTAAACAACACCTTGCAAATAATACAGTTTCTTATAGATAAAAGAAAAAAGAGAAAGAATAAAAGTTTACAATTCTGATGGAGTTGGTTCACTTTGAGGAAATTCTTCATACTTCATGGAATATGGCAAATTCTTTATTTGCCAGTCATCTAAACCAACAGTCTTCTCACAATTAGTACACTCATATCTCTGCCATTTAGTTCCAGCACTAACTCCGTCTTCAATTCTTTGGTAATTATGTTTATGAAGCCCTTTAATTCCAATGAAATATAAATCCTCTAGTTTTTCTAATAAATTCATTTTAATTTAATTTATAAAGATATTGTCTGGTATTTAAATCTTTTTGCCCCTATCCCATTTAACAGTAGCAACATTTAAATAATCTCTACATATTCATATATTTAAAATGGATAGTATAACACAATCTGCTTCATTGTGTCCAATAAGACCAACTGAACAGGGAATTGAAGTCTTACTTACTCGCAGGGCTTTTTGGAATTATGAAAAGAACAGGCCAATGAGATATCCAGGTGAATGGGTATTTGCTGGCGGTTCTTATGAAAATAGAGATAAAAAATTGGTTAGAACAGCTGTTAGGGAATTTAGGGAAGAGCTGAAGTATGAAGACGTTATCAGCAATACCAGACTCCTCCGTTCTGATTATCAGGATTCACATGGCAAAAGATATTTTGTTGAATTTTATGCTGCTGCAATAGATTCTGATCCCAAATTTACTTTAACAGAAAAAGGTGAAGTAATAGCAGTTAAGTGGATTAGTCCAGTTAATGCGCTTTCACTTATTAGGTCTGAAGAATTCGATAATGAACAACTAAAAGAATATGGGCGTAGAGGTTTAGCTAATTCTGAATATGGCATTTATGCAGTAACTGATCGCCAATATCCCATTCAGAATGATATAACATTAGAATTTATACAATCAATACCTGAATTAAGGGATTTATACTAAAAATGGATAAAATAAGCTTTGCAACTGGATCACTTGGAAATGTTCCTGTACTTGAAAAAGTATTGAAACAAAGTATTGCTGAAGTAGATCCTAAACTGTTGCTTGGTTATTCTGACCCATCAGGACTGCCTGAATTAAGAAAGCAAATTGCTGACCTTTATGATTCTGGAATTGCAGAAGAAAATATTATGATAACTTCATCTGTACAGCAGGCATTGGGAATTGTTTTTGACTATTTAGCACAAGAAATAAAAAAAGAAGTTTTTGTTCAGGAACCAGCTTACTTTGGAATATTAAGAATATTCAGAAAGCATCAGGATGCTAAAATTACACCATTTGATGATTTTGGAACAATAGAAGATAGATTAAGAACTTCTGAATCTGGAGTGGTTTATCTCACATCAAATTTTCACAATCCAACTGGAAAAACTCTAAGTCTGGAAAGAAAAAAGAAATTAGCAAAAAATGCTGAAGAAAGTGGTTTAATTATTGTTGAAGATAATCCTCATGATTTTCTTTATTATAATGGAGAACGACCAGACAATATTTTTGAACTAACTCCTGGAAATACAATATATGTTAGTGGATTTTCCAAAATTTTAGGACCTGGCTTAAGAGTTGGATATGTAATTGCTGATAAAAAAACCATTGCAAAACTTAAATCAGAAAAAATAAGTCAGGACATTTTTACTTCAACATTAGGTCAGCAAGTTTGTGTAAATGCATTAAGGCAAACTGAGTATTTAGAAGACTTAAGAAGATATTTTAGAAGCAAGAAAGATTTAGCTTTATCCTGCTTTGAAGAACAATTTGGAGCAGAAGAAGACTTTGTATGGAGCAAACCAAAAGGAGGCATTTTTATTCTTGGTCAATTTTCTGATAATATAGATGGCGCAAAAATTGCAGCAATTGCCAGAGATAAATATGGCTTAGCCCTTGAAAAAGATAAATATACTTATAGTGATTGTAAAAGTAGAAACACAACAAGAATAAATTTTGTTCAAAATTCTGATGATATATTAAGAGAAGGAATTATGAGATTATACCAGGCATTTAATGAGGTCAAAAATGGCTCTTGAAGTTATAGTTACAAGTGGAGGAACAATCTCCAAATTAGATGATGTTCGACATATTGGAAATTTTAGCAGAGGTACAACTGGCGCTTTCATTGCTGAAGAATTTCTAAAAAATGGAGCAACTGTTCATTATGTTCATGGAAGAGAATCTAAAAGACCATTCAGAAGCGCTTTAGTTATTGATCCAACAAAACCAAAAGATGAAGAAATAGAAAGAGCATCACTGGCTTATGATGAGTTTAGTCAGTATGCTGATAGGTTGCATGAACATAGAATAGAAACATTTGAAGAATATTTTGATACAGTGAAAGGACTTCTTAATCAGGGCTCTCCTGATGTTATTGTGCTTGCAGCAGCAGTAGGAGATTATGGTAGGGCAGGTTATCAGGAAGGGAAGATTAGTTCTGGTGAAGAAGTTTTAAGATTAGAACTACTTCGAAATTCAAAAGTAATTTCACTAGTTAAGCAATGGAATCCAAAAGTTTTTCAGGTTGGGTTTAAACTTCTTTCAAGGTCAAATCTTGATAATTTAATTGACATTGCTTATCAGCATGGGATAAAAAACCATTCAAATTTAACAGTTGCAAATACTCTAATTGATGGGGATTTCAAAAAAAGAGCAACAGTTTTTATTACCCCTGAAAAAGGATTGATTCCTGTTTCCTTATCTGAATTAGCTCCTAGATTAGTTGAAATTGTAAATCAAAGAGTTTCTAAAAGACATTATAGGACAAAAGTAGATGCCAATTCTGATTATTCAACTGCTCTTTCTGGAGAGATTACTGATTTCCAGGATTATGTGCGAAAATTAGGACAATTGAATCTCTTTGAACCTTATTTTGAAGATTCTGATATGCAGTTTGGTTTTGTAGCGACAAGAGCGCTAAGCAAAGGGTTTCTCATAACTTCAAGAGGAAGCAATAAAAAAGAGATGCCAATTGAAGATATTGTATATGTTCCTCAGGTAGATTTTGATTCAAGAACAGTATATGTAAATTCTTCTGGTAAAAAAGCAGCTCTAAATGCTAATGTGGCTGCAAAAATATTCCAAAAAAGACCTGATGTAGATATAATTCTGCATGCTCATGTCTTTCCTGGAGTGAAAAACAAAACATTAACAGATTATTCACCTGGTACTCAGGAAGATGTCGA
>JAGLGH010000063.1 GCA_023144115.1 Nanobdellota archaeon
AATTTGATTAGATTTGACAAGCTCATAAACTTTCCCACCCATAGAGAGAAGATTTTTTTCCCCTTTTTTCAAAACTCCTAGGCATGTTTTCTCAGATATTAACCCCTCTATTGGAGGTGTTTCTATCTTATACTTCTGAGGATTTATTGAATTTGAAATAATTTTAGGTTTAAATTTATTGGATGTTATCTTTTTTCTAGTCTCTTGTGAGATTCTCTTATAGGCATTAACGACATCAACAGTAATAAATTGGACAATATCCCTCTGGCTTGAAGTTTGCGAAAGTACTTTTTCAAGAGATTTAATAGTAGAAGAACTTTGATTGATCTTACTGATATAATTTTGAAATATTATATTTGACATCTGTTTTTCAATCACAGTGCCATTATCTTCATAATATTCATTTTCCAAATTGCATAATTTTTCTGATTCTTCAAGTGGAAAGACAGTTGAAGCTGAATGCAAAAAATTTTTAGTTTTTCTATTTTGACTATTCAAATGTAAGGTATATAATCTCTCTCCAACTATTGCAAAGGATTCTCTAGTCAATTCTAGACATCTTAACAAATTTGGAGAGAGATTAAAAACCATCGTACTAATTTCCTCCAGGACCAGTACTTGCTAGATACATCTCAATAGTCCATGATTTCAATTCTTGCCCATTATCATCTGTTTCTGTTGAAGGTTTTAGAATTCTTGAAGAATAATCTGCGATTATATTCTCTAGTTCAATGCCTTCAACCTTCTCTGAGCTATCTTTATCATATACACCAAACTCTATACCTATTGAATCAGGTTTTGCTAATTGTTGTTCAAAGAAACCTTTTATTTGTTTAATAGTGCCAACTTGATTAGCATTATATGAATCATTTTCTTCAAGTAAATAATCCAACGCATCACTAAAGGTGTTTGATAAATACCCTTCATTTACTCTTCTTACTAATACATCATCTCCTGCTTGAGGACATTCTAAACTTAGATATACATTATTTCCCATTTTATTTTCCTCCCCAACATTTGTTGGAATTTTTATTAATCATTCAGAACCTACTACCTTTAAAATGGCTTGCGGCTAAAAAACACTAGATTTTCCGACGATATCGGAAGAATTTTGGATCAGGAAAATTTGCGAAAAAAAAGGGATTAGATTTATTAACCACAACTTATTCTTATGATTCACAATGAAAAATAATTTAACAGAACGAATAAAAGAAGATATTAGATTTAAGAGAAACCATAAAGTTTATACGATTAATCAAGTATCAATTAGAGATACAGACATGAATAATTTTATTTATGTATTTATGGATTTAATAGATTCTTATAAAACTGTAAAGATGGAAACACGTTTAGAAATATCTAAATACGATATCAAAAATTTTGTTGGAATGCCTAATATATCTAAACAAATTCTCAAAGAAAAATTAATTGGTAAAGATCTATTTGAACGTAAGAAATTTCAGAATCCTCCTGGAAATTTTGGATTAAAAAATGGGGATAAAATCTTAAATTTAGATGATTTTAGAGTAGATAATACATCCAATTATAAGTCTTTGTCATATATCCGAGCTGAGCCATTTAAGGGATATTTTAATTCATTTGAAGAAGAAAAAGGATTTAGAAAAGAATATGCATCATCTGATGGATTTGAATGGAGTAGAGTTTATAATTCCCAGAGGGAATCTAATCCTATTGATAGTGACATATTGGATTTCATTATAAATATGAATAAAATTGATTTTGCATACTCTAAAGGAGAATCATGTTCAGGCACTCCAAGAGATCATACAGGAGATTATGTAAGTTATATAAAAGATTGTTTTCCATTTCCGAATGTGAAAATAGGATATTCTATCATTAGATTTAACACATCTGACAAAAGATTCCTGCCATTTAAACAAGGTCTCGAAGACTTATATAATGCTAGACTCATAAAAATGGAAAATGAAGATTATCAAGATGCTGATGAAAAACTACAAAAACAAGAAGGAGTTAAGACTTATGGCATTTTAGTAAAAGCTCCAGAAGCAATTACCAACAATAAGAATCATCCTGATTATAATACTTATTTAACAGACAAATGGCAGGATGTTAATAGATTCATAAGAACATATATAGAACCAAGTATAGGTGAATTAGTAAAACAAAATGTTAGAAGAAAGAGATGGTAAAACATTTTTCAAAAATGGACTCCTCCCAAACATAAATATTGGGGTATCTTCTGGAAGGAGTTCGACCAGAAATATCCATCTCTCCAACCTCAAGGTTAGAGTATTACATTTCTGAGTATAATTTCTTCTTTCTTTTCAACAAATCCCCTTATACAAACCGAACATTTTATATACCAATAATGCCATATTCCAACCATGACAGAACTGAAGAAAGTACTTAGCTTCAAAGTAATCCTTCTCATCACTATCAATTCCATAATGGGGACTGGAATATTTTTCCTTCCTGCTTTAGGTGCCAAGCATGCAGGCCCTGCTTCATTGATTTCATGGGCTATACTTTCTATCATATCCATATATATCGCTATGTGCTTTGCTGAATTGACAAGCATGTTTCCAAAAGAAGGTGGGATATATGAATTCTGCAAGCAGGCTTATGGCAGGTTCTGGAGTTTCATAATCGGCTGGGGCACACTGATAGCTGGGAATATAACAATCGCTATGCTTGTTGTGGGAGCAATACAATATCTTATTCCTGGGCAGATAATCTGGGCTCAGATACTTTTCTCACTTACATTCATATTCATATTCAACTTTATTGCATATCATGGAATGAAAACAAGTTCAGTAATGCTCGTGACTTTTGCTTTCATCACCATAGGCACTCTGCTTGCGCTGATTATTCCAGGATTAGCATCATTTAAGACATCAACCCTCAGCCCTTTTTTTGTATTCCCTGTATCTTCTATAATGGTTACAATATTTTTGGTAGCAGAAACATTTTTTGGATGGGAGACTTCCACTTTTCTTGCTGCTGAGACTAAAGATGGAGCAAAGGTCATGCCTAAAGCATTGATTTATGGAACCATTATAATAGCAGTCATCTCCTTACTATTTGTTATAACATCCCTGGGTGCGATCCCCTGGCAGGCATTTGGCGAGTCCTCTGCGCCGCTTTCAGACCTTGCAGCAGTCCACTTTGGGGCAACTGGTTCAACGATATTTACATTGCTTGTTTATCTGGCTATTATTGGCTCAGTTGCAGGATGGATCATTGCAGCACCGCGCCTGATACTTGCCATGGCAAAAGACAAGCTTTTCCTTCCTCAATTTGCAAAGATACATCCAAAATATTATACACCTCACAAAGCCATAATACTGCAGACTATCATCAGTTCTATTCTGGTCTTTATCGCTGCAGGATCTTACCTGACTCTGCTGCACCTTCTGGTTCCAATAGTATTGATAATGTATTCTGCTGTCTTATTCAGCCTGACTTTATTGAGGGATAAGAAACCTCATCTCAAAAGATACTACAAAGTTCCTTTTGCAAGGGTTGGGCCTCTTGTTGTGATTCTCTTCAATCTGTTTTTATTAGTGATGTGGGTAAGAGAAACAGCTGGCGC
>JAGLGH010000064.1 GCA_023144115.1 Nanobdellota archaeon
ATGCTGCCTGTGAAAGTGAGGAAAGAGATCATAAAACTAGTAGGTAATATACATGGAAAAACAGTTCTTGAATTTGGGTGTTCTGTCGGGACACTCACAATGCATCTTGCTGAAGAAGTAGGAAAGAAAGGAAGAATCTATGCAACAGATATCTGTGAACGAGATATTTCAATAACCAAAAAAAGGATGGAGAAAAGAGGTCATAAGCATATCACATTACTACACGATCCTCAGCATCATAAAAGAGTACATCCTGATGTCCCTAATGTGCATGTCATCGTGTCTGTAGGCATGCTTGGTTATGTCCAGGAGCCTGTCAAGGTGCTGACACAAATGAACAAACTGCTTAAGAAAGGCGCAAGGATATGTTTTGTTGATTATAATAAATTTTTTGATATAATTCCTAACATAGATTGGCTTTCTGATAATAAAGCAATCAAAGAACTATTTAACAAGTGCGGATTTGATGTAAAGATAGAGAGAAAGCAGGGATTTGCCTGGAAGTATATTTATATTTATGGTAAAAAAATGAGAAATATCTGAATTTCAATAAAAATCAATTCCTTCCTCTTTGATCCTTTTTTTAATCTTTTCCTCATTCTCGCTTGTCAGGAACCTGAACAATGTCTTCACTTCTGCCCCTCTTTTTTTCACAGCTTCTCTCAGAATTGTTTCAGCATTTCCAAAATCCTCTTTAGCAGTGAGGAACAGCACAACGCTCTTGCCTTTAATATTAATCTTTCTGATCAAGTCCATAAGTGCAGGGCATGGCTTGCCTGCCCAGACCGGACCGCCAATATAAATTCTATGATAATCCTGCAGGTTCTTGTTAGGAATCATCACAACATCTCTTTCCAAAATTCCTTTAACCATATGCAGAGGTATCTTCAGCAGTCCCCAGCCAGAAGTAGCAATCTTTATCTTCAGTGCATCCAACTCTATTGAAATAATATCCGCTATCTTATCATTCTTCCCAAACATTGAGAAGTACATGACTATGTTCTTTTTTTTCTTTGCCATGAGTTAAAAAGTTTCCCGCAGAAACATTTTAAAAGCTATTCTTTCCTGATACCTTATTTCCAAATCTGTCAATCTCTACAAAAGGCAGGGGCTTGGCATTTATTCTTTCTTTGCCCATCTCATCGATAACTTTGCATATAAGCTGAGCAGGGGAATCTTTTATTAGTGAATGGTTAGAAAATACATAAATCTTCTTGAGTTCAACATACTGATTATATGCAGAAGATGTCTGCATGATATGGAAGAACCTGTCCAACTCATCAAGATCCCTGAACCCGTATAATCCTACATGTGTTGCAGAACCCTCTGGAATCCTATATATATTGACAATATGCGGGTTCTTGAGCACCAATTTCTCAATACCAAGTTCTCCTAATTCTTCCCAGCTCTTAAGCGTCAGCCTCATCACAGCAAGAGCGAATGTATTAACTCCAATCTTTCCATAATCTATATTTGTAGAATAACCTCTTATTATGCCGATGGTTTCAAGCTTTCGCCTGATTTTTCCAACCGCCTGTGTTGTTATCCTTAATTTTTTTGATATATCTACATCAGAGATGCGTCCATCTTTTATCAGAAATTTTAACGCCAGTTTTTCATTCTTTGTCAATTTTATTGGTTGTTGCATGAGTTTTCCCCCCAGATTAGTTGAAATATTCAACTAAGATTACATGTTTATAATAACTATGGTCACAATATAAACCCAAGAACCCCTGAGGGTTTATATATTTAACTGAATCTGGGCAAAACCAAACATTTTTGACGGAAAACCTTTTATATTAGAAGTTAAATCCAACTGATTATGGAAGATTCCACTGATTCAAGCATAATAGAAACTTCTTATTTTACTAGTTATAAGACAAAGAAATATACTAAAACAACTAAGATGGCATATGCTGTCTCATTGTTTTAAGTTCCTAATCTTAACAAATTCTGGAGGTACTAAAAAATGAGACTAGAAAAAAACATAAGCGAAAGCTACAATGAAGTCATCAAAATAGGAGGAAGTGTGTTAAAAACATATGAACACTATACTCAAATTGCTAAAAAGATAAAGGCTTATGTCAAAACCAATAGTTTTCAGACCCTCTATGTTGTAGTCTCTGCAAGAAAAGGAAGAACAGATCAATTAATTAATGACCTTTTAATATGCAGAGAAGAAAGAAAATATATTGATGATATTCTTAATAATGAAATTACCAGATCTGAATTCAAACAAGTATTTGATAATCCTTTTGTTGCATCTTATCTTCTCCAGGGAGAGATCAATTCAGCAAAAAGGCTGTCATCTAAACTAAAAGAGGTAGGCATTGATACAGCTCTATTGCTTCAGGGATCAGAATTTCCTATAGTCGCAAACAGCAGTTATCTTTATGCATCTATTGATAATATTAACTCAATGCAAAGATTCAATAATAACATGCCTAAAAACAAGGTCATTGTTATAAGTGGATTTGGCGCAGAGAACACTAATGGTGAAAAGGTTCTTCTTGGGAAGAATGCATCTGATCTTGTTGCAGCATTAATTGGATTCTTTGACAGGGCAGTCAGAAAAGTAATATATCTAAAAGACGTTGATGGGATATATTCTGCTTTTAGCACAGATAAGCAAAAAATAATTCCTGAGATAGGCAAGTATGATCTGCTAAAGAATGATTTCGGAGAGGTTCTTGACAAAAGAACACTCTATTACCAGAAATGTGATTATCTTGTACAGAATGAGAATAAAGAATTTGGAAGCAGCGGAACAATCATAAAGAATATTTAGTATAAAAAACTTTTGCAAAATTTAGATTATATCTAGAAGGGGCAGTTTCATAAACAAATAAAAAGAGAGATTTGCATTTAATCCTACAACCGAATCTTTTTATAATCACTTAAGAGAATTATTGATACAAATAGAATGCAAAGTATTAAAAATTATTGAAATGTGGAGGGGATATATGATGCGTGAAATTATATGGACAACACTGAGACAAATGATAATAGTGGTAGTATTTCTCTCTTTTTGCTCGATTGCAATTGCAGAAGAGGGTTCTATAGATATCATTCCTGACTCTATAAAAGCAGAGAATATCCTGATTGGTGGATACAGAGAAATTCTCGTCAATATCCATACAGATAGTAATGATGGCTTTTTTGTTACTTTCTTGCCAGATGGGCAGGCAAAAGAATGGATTACCCTCAGCCCTAATCGCATGGAAATAAGCAAAACATCCCCTCTTGCATTAAAGATAATGATAAAACTGCCAAAGAATATTGCTGAGGGATTATATTCTACAACCATAAATATGGAATTCACTAATATTATTCCCTCTATGTTAAGAAATCAGAGAACAGAAAGCATAGATATCATTATTGATGCTGTAAAAAAGACGATATCTGATATAGCAGTAGAGAATGTAGAAATATATGGGATAGAACAAGGCTCGTTAATTGATATTGCTATAAACCTGACAAACAAGGGAAATGTTGCAGAAGATATTGTAATTAACGCTTATATAGGCAGGAATGTATTCCCTTTTGTCATAAAGATAGATCCAATGCAGAATATTGAAAAGATACTGAATATAGATTCTTCTGGTATTGCTCCGGGCAAGCACAATATAGTTATTGAAGTAGTGCAGTCAGGAGACCTTATTTCAGCAAATAATTATCAGTTGCTTATTGAAGCAGGAGGTCAATCATACCCAGACTTTGAAATCCTCAAGATTGAAGCTCCAAAGATAGCATATGAAACAGACATGGTTCATCTTAATTCTTATGTGAAGAATACAGGAGATTCAGCAGCTTATGCCATATTAAAGACGCAGATTATCAAAGGCAGCAGTGTGATTGAAACTATTGAGAGCAAAAGATTATATGTTCCGCAGGGAAAGAGCAGAGAAATTCCATTAGATTTTGCGATATATGAAGAAGGCGAATATCTTATAGATAATGCAATATATTATGGAGATAATAAGACCTCAAGCACAGCTTTTGCATTACAAATCCTGCCTGAAAGCATGAAGATTCAACCTTTAGCTTTTACAATCTATCCGATTCTTTTTATTATGATAATAATACTTATTGTCGTAGCAATAAGATATTCAGCAGGCAAAAGAGATTGGCAGAGAGGTTCTAAATAATGAAAAATAAGAAATCATCTTCCCTTGTTAATAAGCAGGGGAAAAATTCATCTAAAACACGTCCTACCCAATTATGTTGCACTCTGAGAATCAGCTTTTTATTGGGATTGCTTCTTACGCTGGCTGCAGGCATAGTGATGTTTATCTCTTTTAGCAGTTCTTATGCAAAAGATATGCCTAGGGCAGGCAGTGAGATGAAAAATGGAATTACTCCTCTGGGTTTTGATATAGCATTGCTTCTAGTAATTACGATATCAGGAATAATCATTTTATTTTCATCTAAAGAAAAGAAAGCAAAAGAAAAAAGGGGGGTTTAGCTATGGAAATAATCATATTAGGCATAATCTCAGCATCAGTTATTGGAGCCGGAGTTTTATGGTATCTTCGCAGGCTTAAAACCAGGATAAAAAGATTTGTCCTTAGGGGTGAAAAGATAGAGAAATATTTCAAGGAGGAGATGTTATGAAGATATCTTCAATCAGGCTTGCACTTTATTGCTTGTTGATTATTTTGATAAGCTGCATAGCATTCTTTTTAGTATCGAATGCATTAGAGATAATGATATTCTCAGGAGATTTATTCTATCATTCAATTCAATTTTGGCGTGTGTTGACATTTCCTTTTATCCATATCAGCCTTAGCCATCTTATCCAGAATATTGTTGCAATTTTAGTCATAACATTTCTTGCATATGAGGTGGATCTTGGAGTCAGAGAATATCTCGGCTCTTTCTTCACAGCATCAATATTCATTGCATTAGTAGCTGGCCTTATTGTTTCGCATATGGCCATTGCCGGCCTTTCAATGGGGATTTATGCAATTATGGGTGCAGTTGCAATAAAAGGCTCAAATTTTATTCCAAAAGCCATTATCATACCTTTATTTACAGTTTCACTTTTTATTGAACCACTGGCTTCCAGCTTCGATATAGCAGTCATTAAATCGACAATATTTCATCTGCTGGGATTTATATTTGGCATGGTGTTCATAATTACAACAAAGAACATTATTATAAAGAAAAAAGTGCTTGCACATGCAGGTTAAAATAAAAAGTTTGCCGTTAGCTTAAGATCAACTGCAAACTTTTTTATATGGAAAGCATAAATTAGAATCAACGGAGGTAATAAAGATGAGTTTTATTGAATCAGGAATAAAAGGGGTTGATGCCCTTCTTGGAGGAGGAATCCCAAAGGGCAGGACAATACTTGTTTCTGGAAGTTGTGGTACTGGGAAAAGCACATTCGCTGCGCATTTTGTAAGTCAGGGATTTGCATCAGGAGAGAGCTCTGTCTATGTGACATTTGAAGAAGGCAAGAATAAGCTTATTGAAGATTTGAAAACACTAGGCATTGATTTTGAAATTATGGAAAAAGCAGGGAAGCTAAAGCTCATTGGAGGTCCCATTGGCAATGTCAGATTCTTTAAGGATAAGACAAAGGCAAATGCAAGGGATATAGCAGGAGAGATCAAAGAAGTTGTTCTGGAATCAAATGCTAAGAGGATTGTCATTGATTCGCTGAATCTTTTTCTCATGCTTTTTGATACAGACAGCGAGAGAAGGCAAGCGATGGCTGAACTCACTTCTGCTCTTGAAAAACTAAACTGCACAACTGTGATGACATGCGAAGTAAAAGAAGGGAAAAGAGATATCAGTTGGTATGGCTTTGAGGAATTTGTAGTAGATGGAGTAATATGCTTATACAGGATGCCATTTGAGAATATGTTTGAGAGAGCAGTTGCCATAATAAAGATGAGAGGAAGAAAGCATTCTCCAAATGTTGTTGCAATGCAAATCAGAGACGACGGACTGCATGTATTCCCTACAAAAGCGCCATTCCATGAGATACTAGGATAATAAA
>JAGLGH010000065.1 GCA_023144115.1 Nanobdellota archaeon
CGCGATATTAAACCCAAGTAAGAATAAATCTGTACTTGCGCAGCAAATTTTGACTTTCAAGTTTAGTTGACTTTCAAGCCCTATATTTGCTTTGTTTACTTATGGTTCTAATTGCAAAGAGAGAGACTATAAATGAAAATCCAACAAGAAGTATTGCAACATTTACTAAATTAGGTGGTTTTGTTTCTTCTGCAGCCGGCTCTTCACCAATAGCCACCACAGCTCCAGTGATACCAGCTCCGCTAAATTGTCCTTCAGAAACAATTGATATGAATTTGGATAAACCAGGCATGTTAGATAATCCCAGGCTTGCAAGACTGGCTAATAATAAGATAAAAATAATACCAGATATTACATATCCCTTAAATCCTGATATAAGGCGTTTTGCTATCTTTCAACACCCTCTTTTGATATTAGCAATATGACATATATTACTCCAATTACGCCGATTATCAGCATCCCAAAATTAAATCCAAATGGGGTCAGCATATTGAACTCCTGCTCATTTAGTGTAACCTGCCCTGTTATTGAAGGCATTCCAAATCCAAGATATATGCCCGCTGCCAGGATAATCACAACAAAAATAAGAATCGCAATCTGACAAACATACTTATTTTTTGAAGCTTTTTTGTTTTGGAGAGATTCCTGTCGTGCCATATATATCTCATAAAAATTTTATGTATATAAATTTATCGTTTAAATCCATATTTTTATATAGTATTTAAGGATATTACTTATTTTAAGATAAATAGAGAATAATAACAAGAGAAAAATGGAAACCAAAGTGCAGACCCCTGATAATAAGAATATTTTAGCAGACAATAGCAAGCAACCAGTTGATGCAATATTTGATATTGTATTTAAGCAGGATGATGTCAGCTGGAAGTCTATTATTCATGACCTTGTTAAATCCGAGCAGATGAATCCATGGGATATTGATGTATCCTTGCTTGCAAATAAGTATATTAAGCTCGTCAAGGAGATGCAAGAGCATGATTTCAGAATGTCTGGCAAGATTATTCTTGCAGCAGCAATCCTGCTTAAAATCAAATCCAAGCGCCTTGTAGGCCAGGACATTGAAGAGCTTGACAAGCTTATCGCATCAAGGAATGTTGATGAAGAAGAATTTTATGAAGAACTTGATAATTATGATCATGTAAAAGATTTTCTTAATGAGGGAGAAGATAACCAAAAACCGAATCTTATTCCAAAGACACCACAACCAAGAATAAGAAATGTATCTGTATATGACCTTGTCAGCGCACTTGAGCAGGCCCTTGAAGTCAAGAAGAGACGAATCCTGAATTCAATACCAGGGGAACCACTAGAGATGCCAAAAAATGGGTTTAACATAGGCAGGTCAATAAAAGACATTTACCAGAATATATTAGAGTTGTTCAAATATGATAAAAATATGACATTCTCAAATTTGCTTCCAAAGAATTGCTCAAAAGAGACTAAAGTTATGACATTTATCCCCCTTTTGCATCTTGCTAATCTAAAGAAGATAGCTTTGAAGCAGGAAGATCATTTTGGGGATATTGATATTCTATTGAGGAGCGAGAGGCTTGTGCCGAAAGATATCTCCGACCAGGATAATAATTCTGATTCTGAGGATAAAGAGAATCAGAATAAGATTTGACTTTGTAATGGATTCCTAAGTATATTATTTTTCCTAAATCCAAAACCCAATCGCCGCAAGCAAAGGGGTATATTTTTATAAATCATAAGAAATCACATTACTTCTTCTTGCATATGAACATGCAATGATCTTTTTCAAAAGGATCAAGAATCCTGCTGTCAATTATGGTCAGTTCCTTTTCAATCACTTTCCTGACTTTCTCAAATATTTGTCTTGGCTTTTTTGTGACATCTATGCTTCTTGCTTTGACTGCAAGCAATGCATAACCTTCTTTTTTAAGAAATGCTTTGCAATTTTTTAGGAATATCTCTTCCTGGTTCCTCTGGGCAATGTCCATATAGACAACATCTACAAGGCAGACCTTATCAGCATAAGTATCAGGCTTATTAGCATCACCAAGAATAGGAGTTATATTTTCTCTTTCTTCACATAGATAGACAAGTTGCCTCACAACCCTTGGTGCAAAATCAAGAGCAAATACAAATCCCTTTTTGCCTACAATATCTGATACATGCGAGGGGGTGGTGCCAGAACTTGCTCCAAGATATAGCACTGTGTCGCCTTTTCTCATGCCTATGTTTGGAGAGCCTTTCAGGATAGCCGCTGCCAGCTTGCTTCTATTATGGTTCCATTCCCTGTATTCCACGCCTTCCATGGTTACAAGGTCTTCGCCATATACTTTTTTTCCAGGCACAAGATTCTGAGTATATAGAGATGTTCTTTTGCCTTTTCTCTGTTCAAATACCTCAAATATGCGCGAGTTTCTCATCTTATTTTTGCTCCAAGTTCTTTTCTCATCTTATCTCCTATAAAATCGCCTTTGAAATAATCAATTTTCGCAGCCAGAGATATCTTGTCTGCAAGCATTCTTGCAGCTTTTGCTTTGTCTTTTGCTTTTGCGACAAGAGGATGCTGTAGAATTATGCCATATTTTGGACATCTGGCTCCAGTCTTAAGATGCCTGAAAAGTGCTTTCTCTGCTCCAAGCAATTGGACTGTAGATGCAGGCATCAACATAAGCTTCTTAAAACTTCCTGCATGTTCTAAGAGCTTTGCTCCTATTATGCTTCCTGCTAATGCTGTAATATTTGGGCATGATTCAGTCATCGCAGTGTTAATGTATTTTTCCAGATTTACTTTTGTCTTGTATATTGCTTTAATTTCTTCAGCAAGCAGCAGAATTACATCAATATCTTTCTGTTCCAAATCTGCACCCATTGAGGCAGATTCTGAAATCCCTGTTTTCTTAAGCAACTCAATTCTGCTTTTTAGTGTGATAAGTTCTGCAAATCTTGCATGATCTGCGATGCTTCTTGAAAATTCAGGATTATACAATTCATACCATTCCCTTAATCTCTTTGCAAGCTTATTTGCAATGACCTTCAGGTCTTCAACAGAATTCACCGCCTGGATTATGAGATTATCTTTACCTGTTGATTCCTTGATTGCTCTTTTTGTTATTTTAATATTAGCTTTATAGAATTGCTTTAGGTATTCAGGCTTGTTGAAATATTTTAGAATATTATATAATGCTCTGCCTTCTGGTTTGACAGCTTCTTTATACTTTCCTTTAATATCTTCTCCCTTATCTATAAGATTAAAATCTGCATCAAAGATAAATGTACTTATAATATTTGTAAATCTGTATTTAGCTTGGCCTGTCATTTGATTGCACCTATTTCTGCATAAGAATAGAAGAGTGTTAATAAATGTTTTGGAGAAAGTGAATATTTTTTTCTCATTTATTATTTTTTTACTCAGAAATACTATTACTGCTCTTTTCTCCCAGATTCTGCCTTAATCTTTCTTCAATCTCATTATAGACTATCTTATGGATATACTGGTGCTCTTTGGTATAATTGAGTACAGATGGGAGCGGAATCCTTATGACAGCCCTCTTTAACGTTTCAGTCTCCACAGTCTCAATATCATATATAAGGTTGCCAAAGATCTTTGAACTGATACTCTCTGGATCAAAATCTTTATTATCTTTCTTGCCATTTATGGTTGACATGATTCCAATAATATATGGATCAACTCCACCACTAATAAGCCCATATACAAAACTAGTGCTGCATGATTTATATTTCTTCGATTTTTTAAATGTATCAAGATAGAATTCCCCAGTCGCTATCAATGCTGGTATATCCTCTTCCTTAAGCAATTTTACAGCCCCATTTTCAGACCCAAGATTCCTGTTTGCGCATAATGTAAGATAATGATTATTACCCCTTATCGCATAATTTTTTCCTGCATTCACTATATGAGGAGCAAGGTCAACTTCAATTTCATTATCTTTAAGTAAATCCTCAAGTGGAGTGGGTGTTTGAAATACTGGTTTTTGTGGCTTGTCTTCCCCTTCATAAACATCTGAATCCACTAACCTAGATTCAATCTCATCGCTTATAAGCTCTTTAAATTCTTCTGTATTGCAGGAATACTTCAACAGTCCCAGCTTTAACTGCGCTCCTGCTTTTATCTCTTCACCACCACTGCCAAATACTTTTGCGATTTTTAGCGCATTTATTATCCTATTTGGCGCATCTGATCGTATACTCATCCTCAGGACATTTTCTTTATCATCTTTTTCATCAACAATTCCAATAGCTATCGATGTTTGAAGGGAAGTGGTAATCTTAAGAATCCCTCTAGCAACTATTGCAAGCTCTGCGCTTTTACCTTCAGTTATTCTTGGGATATAACAGAATGTGGCAATATCCTTTATATTTTTGCAACTATTTGGTTCATATGCTTTTCCAAGAATCGCAGCTGTTGTAGGGCTTATCTTGTTTTCATTAAGATTTTTCAGATATACTAAATCAGCCCCATGCTTCTGGAAATAATCATGAGCTAATCTATCAGCGCCCACTATGAGATTCTCCTGAAGACCTGTATCTATTATAAGAGCCTGATATCCTATTGTGCACAAGTAAGGAGAATTCTTTACTATATCAAGATATTGCTCATTGCCATTTGAAAGCAAAACATTCATGATTATGCCTGCTGTAGAATTTACACTGCTATCCCTAAAGTCTGAATAATACTCCTCCTCAAGACGTGGATGATGATCCCAACAAGAGATATCTATTGCAACCTTCCCATCTTCTGTTAGAGGAATCCCTTTGGGTATTATTGTATAATTTGTGCCAATCTGATTATCCACAAGAATCATCAAATCAGGAGTCTTATCAAACTTTACAGTCTTAGGATAATTTACTTCTATTGAATATTTTTTGATAAGCTCTGCTGTATCCTCTGTCATTTGTTCAGTGACATCTGTTATAGGATATACTTCTGCATCAGGATTAACAAATCGCGCTAACTCTGTTAATACGCATATACCCTCAAGACAATCACCATCTGTTCCTTTATGTCCAGTTACTACTATAGATTCCTTGATTTTTACTAATTTAACAAAATCCTCTAAAGATTTTTTTTCGATATATGCCACCCTTATGTAATAATGCCTCATTGTTGTCTTTTGTTTTATAAATCTATGCCTTTTTTGCTCTGATTTTGATTTAATTTTCTTTGACTCAAATCATACATAAAGAAATAGAAGTAGCATATAAAAGAAAAAGTTTCCACACAAATCTTTTTTACCGATAATTTTATATATCATTCAATCTCTCAATCCCCTCTGATGGCAATACATGATCAAAAAGAGATATTCGGAAAAAAAGGAGACTTGTTTCCAGATATCATAGGACAGGAGAAGGTCAAAGAGCAGATAAAATCAGCAATGATTATGGGCAGGCATATAATAATTGTAGGTCAGCCTGGAATAGGGAAGACAACGCTTGCAAAAAACATTGCTAAAAGCCTTCCAGACATAACTATCAATGACTGCCAGTTCAATTGTAATCCAAATCATCCAATATGCCCCTCCTGCAAGGCAAAAAAAGCAGTGGAGAAAAAGAAAATAAAAGGGGATGAAAGGTTTATAAGAATACAAGGCAGTCCTGAGCTTACTGTAGAGGATATTCTTGGTGACATAGATCCTATCAAAGCATTGAAATTTGGGTCATTGAGCATGGAAGCATTTACCCCAGGAAAGATATTTAAGGCTAACAATGGTGTGCTGTTTTTCGATGAAGTGAATCGGTGCTCTGAAAAGCTGCAGAACGCACTGCTGCAGGTGCTGCAGGAAGGCACTGCAACAATAGGCAGTTATGATGTTGATTTCCCTGCTAACTTCATATTTATCGGGACAATGAATCCAGAGGATGTTGCTACTGAGCCTCTTTCTTCTGTATTCCTTGACAGGTTTGACCTTGTGTACATGGGATATCCAGAGTCAGACGAGATGGAGATTGAAATTGTAAAAGCCAATGGCAATAGCATAGAAGTGGCATTTGAAGATAATCTTCTTGCTTTAGTTATCCTTTTTGTCAGGCTTCTCAGGGAGTCTGAAAAATTACAGAGGCATCCAGGAGTCAGAGCAAGCATAGGGCTTTATGAGCGCAGTCAGGCAAATGCTTATTTAAAAGGCAGAAAAAGCGTAGCTTTTGATGATATAAAAGAGGCTATTGTCTCTGTGCTTTCTCATAGAATAGAACTAAAGCCTTCAATCAAATATCTGCAGTCACCTGAAGATTTTGTCTCAAAAGAATTCACTGATTTTGTAAGGCATCATCCTGAATTTGAAGAATATGAAAGTGGTTGCCTTTGACAGCGGTGAATTAGAAGCTTATTCTAAGCAGGAAATAGATGAACTAGAAGGTTCCCTTGCTCACCAGGAAGAAGAAGATAAGCTGATGCACTCTGTTCTTGAAAATGATAAGGAGACAATAGATGACGGTCATTTGATAAATGAATCCTTGAACAAAGGTATAGGCATATTTGCACCAGACATGATGTTTGAGCAGCTTGTGAAAGATTATTCTTATGCAAAAAAGTTGTTCGGCGAGACAATTATCAGGCAACTTTCAGGATATGACCCTGGCTATGTAGAGAAGAACATAAGGATCCCTGAATTCCAGAGGGAAATAAAAAGGAACATAGCTGCGAATATCGATGCATTAAAAGACAAAGGCATGCTTAATGATGATGGCAGCATCACAGATAAGGCGATAACACTTGCTTCACTTATTCTTTACACAGATGAACTTGATAATATCATTCCTAAAGGCTTTATTGGCGAAAAGATCCATAAAAAAGAATTTGTTTACGGAGAAAAGTCAGGTACAAGAGATTTCAGGAAGAATGACAGGTACAGAGACATTGCTCTCAGGCGTTCAGTCAAGCTTGCAGTGAGAAGAGGACATAAAAAGATTGAGCCTGCTGACCTCAAGTCATTTGAGCTTAAAAGAAAAGGTCAAATCAATGTTGTCTATCTTCTTGATGCTTCTGGCAGCATGAAGGGAATAAAACTTGAGACTGCAAAAAAAGCAGGCATAGCCTTAGCATATAAGGCAATTGAACATAAGGACAAGGTAGGCCTGATAGTTTTCGGCAGCGAAGTGAAAGAAGAGATAGTGCCTACTCTTGATTTTGTAAGACTTTTGAAGCAGATAACAACTGTGAAAGCATCACGAGAGACTGATATAGCAAATACAATCAGAAAAGCAATAGAAGTCTTTCCAAGAGGAAACATAACAAAACACATAATCCTTCTCACTGACGCATTGCCTACAGTTGGAAAGAAACCAGAGAGCGATACTTTAGAAGCTGTATCAATAGCCCAGAATGCAGGCATCACAATCTCAGTTATAGGGATACAGCTTGATGCAGAAGGGAAAAAGCTTGCTGAAAAAGTCGCTGCTCTGGGAGAAGGCAGGCTTTATATTGTCAGGGCACTGAAAGAACTTGACAGCATCGTGCTTGAAGATTATTATAGCGTATATTGAGCTAGATTTATCTATGACATTTTTACTGTTTCTGAGAATATGATTTAGACCGGTTTAGAGCAACTTTTGTTTTATTAGCCATATAATTTAATCCATCCCGTTCTGCAGACATCTTATGCCAATGAGTATACAATGCATTCACTTTTCCAATATAATTTATAGTTTCATCAATGTTAGCTACTTGATTAGAATTTATCCCCCTTCCTAAGCCTGCATTCCATTCTGCGCAATGTAAATCTAATCTATTATTAAAACGCATTGTATTTTTATGATATCCAAAAAACGATAACAGGAGATTAATTGAACTATCATAAAGAAAATCAGCTTCAAAATTTTTAAAACTATCTTCATTGATAAATCGTGCATCATAGCCAAGAGCAGCAATATCTTTTGCAATATTTTTAAGATTTAAATTCCCTTCTTTTAAAATCCATTTACAATAAGTTCTTCCTCTATTCTCCCTTATTTGACCCAACCCTCTTGCAAGATATATGTCTGAGCATGCCTTAGGATCCCCCCGGGCTTCAACTGCAAGGGTAGCTCTCATAAAAATAGGATCCACAGAATTCCCATTTTTGAAAAAATCAATTGTAGAAATATAATCCAGCAATGGATCCCATCTTGCTACCATTTTTTCCTCTTCTTCAGTCAACCTGAAATTAGCATTTTTAGCTATTGCTTCAGAAAGATAATCTGGGATGTCATCTGGAATAGTTAATTTAGATTTGCTTAGGCGTTTTGATTTAATATTATCCTGTATTTCTATAGCTTCTTGAGAAAAATTTATTCCACTATCTACTACTCTTCCTTCTATCGGTTGGGGATAGATTTTTTGAATATCTATAGGATTCATGTAAGCGCTTGCAATATATCCTATAGCAAACACTCCTGCTAATACAGCGCATACAGGTTTAATTCCAAACCTATCATTTTTAGCAATATATTTATTTTTCCTTGGAGATTTGCTCAGCATACCTTCTATTGTAATTTTTACAGGTTTAATTCCAAACAAATCATTTTTAATAATATATGTATTTTCCCTTGTAATATACATATCTTTTCTTGGAGTATACTTATTTTTCCTTGGAAATTTGCTCAACATATTATTTATTGTGATTTTCTTACCCATCCAGGAGGTTAACGCGAATTCATTTATAAATGTATCTCTTTTTATCACTCTCCAGTAAGTAATTGTTCCCCCCGGCTGAAGAATAGCAAAACAAAAACATTATGAGAGATTATCAAAAATAACTCAATACTAAAGTTTTAATATGAACTCCTCCCCAACATAA
>JAGLGH010000066.1 GCA_023144115.1 Nanobdellota archaeon
AGAAAAAGACTATGGTCTTGGCCATCTGATGGTTGGGGGAATGACTTCAAGTTATTGGCATAATCCTGACCCTTATGCTGACAATCTGCGAGAGAATATCCTTAACTATGGTGCAGATTGCGCAGCAGCCCCAATACCTGAGCCTGCAACCTGCTTCCTCTTTGGAACAGGACTGATTGGATTAAGCAGAATAGTAGGAAGAAAAAGGAAGAAAAAAGATTGTTAATATAGTGATTGATTCTTCTTGTTAACTAAAAGGCTGATACCCAGATGATTCTATTTTATTGATTTCACATCTGGGTATCAGACTAAAATCTTACCTTATATTTTTTAAAAATGTAATTCTTTTCAATATAGAAATTAAACTAAAAATCTAAATACGCAAAGCCCATAAATCTCCTGTCAAAAATTTCCAAGAAGAATCTACTAATGAATAATACCTTTCCGACACTGATAAAAATACCCTATAAAGATGTCTTTGGGTACTGCAATACCTGCATTTACAAATGCTTTTGCCAAGGCTATGCCTATATCTTCTTCATCACCTCTTGCATCAAAATCTTTCAATGATTGGATTGTATGAGTACAAAGAAAACCTTCATTTATCTTAAGCACAATACCCCTATTGGATGAAGTCAATGTAAAAGTGCCAGTATCAAATCTTATTTTCTTGCTTCCTGTATCATGGCGCACTAATTCAAATTTCACCAAGTCTTTGAGTATAGTGTCCCTGCTTTTATCACCAAGATAATCTTCTGGCTCATAGATATTATAGAAATCAAAAAAGCTGGCATCAGCCATAGTCTCTTTAATATGAGGTGTGATAACACTTCCAAGATAGCCTACTACCTTTTGCTTGGGCATTTTTTTTGTCTTAAGCCATTTATTCTTTATAAGATAGGCATACTGTTTTCCCTTGATTATCTTTACTCTGATGAAGGTCATATCTGGGAGTTAGGCACTATTGGTATTTAAAGGTTTCTGAATTAGCCAACCACCTAAAATGCAGGAAAACTGCAATTTTAGCCAATGAGAAGTATTACTCAATATGACTCTCGATTACTTTTCCGTCTTTTTCAGAAAAAATCTGCGCAGAGAACCTATATATATGGCAATCCTCACTTTTCCAGGCATCCTTATCAAGCCCTGCTTTTATGCATGTGTGTTCTAAAAGCTGCTTTTCATCCCAACCATATTCACCAGCAACCTGAGGCAAAAGACAGCCTTTAAAATTATCCATCTCTACTATCAGACCATCTCTTTTTACTTTAATTTCATTAAGACAATCTTCTGCAGATGAATTATCAACTAGCTGAGGGATAGTAAGGACAGATACCTCAATCTCTATATTATTTTCTTTAATCTCTTCAATAGTCAGGGGTGGAAACCTTGGATCACTTAAAGCTGCTGCTGCACTTGCTTTGACTATACTATCGAACAAAGAGAAGATTGGCTCTATGAAGCCTATGCAGCCCCTTAATTCACCATTTTTATGGATTGTAACAAAGACTCCCCTTTTTTCAATGAATCTTTGCTTCAGGATAGAGTCTTCTTTAAGTACTTTATCTCTTAAAATAGAATATATTGAATTGCGGGCAAGTTCTATGAGGGTCTTTCCATCACTTATGGTAAATGCCATTTTATAAAAGATACTATAAAAAAATTTATAAAAATTATTTTAGCTCTTTCATTGCTGTCTTTTTTAGCTTGTCTGAGTCTTTTGATAATGAATCTATGGCTTTTTTTACAGCTGCCCTTGGACTCACTTTTCCATTAGTCTCTATAATCATCTGAGGAACACCAACCAAAGGATGGTCTATCTTATAAGCCGCTGCTTTTACACTGCTGTTCTTGCTTAATTCGTTCTTGATGATATTGCAAATAGTATGTCCTACGCCCTCAACCTTAAAGACAAGCCTGTTCTTTTTTTCCTCGATAACATTCATTTCCATTTTGTAAAACCTCGAAATATCCAGTATATATTATATAAAGAATCAAAAGGCATTTAAAAACTTATTTATTAGGGATCTGATTAATTCTCATTTCAAGGATTTTCTATCCTGAAGCAACTGACTTTTATCTTCTGAATCTTCTTGCGATGATGCTCAAGGCTTTTTTTTAATGGAAAGTCAAACCTCAAGATATCTGTTATCCTCACTTTCAGGCTATTGCATAATGATTTAATAAAATTTTCAGTCGAGCTTTTGTGGAATGTATAGACAACACCTGCAAGATTCATTGCAACTTCAAGGAAAACCTTATCTATATGCTTCATTCTTGTGCCAAAGGGGGGATTCTGGAGAATTGTATCAACCCTGGATAATCTTCCCTTTGAAATTTCATTTTCTATAAACCCTGCTGCATCTTTAATATCTATACATTTTAGCACAAAATCTCTTCCTTTAGTGATATTTTCCAAATAACCCTCACTTTTCAAGTATAAGATATTGTTTTTTGCTGTTTCAAGGGCATTTTGATCAAGATCTAAGAAATATACCTTTTTTGCGCCTAGTAAAAGAGCGCCAATACC
>JAGLGH010000067.1 GCA_023144115.1 Nanobdellota archaeon
CTCCAAAGGACTTCTGCAGCAATCTCAGAGTCTGTGGGATACTGCTCAACTCTCACTTTTGGCCTCTGAAACACACTTAAACGTGATAAAACCACTGCCAAACCTGATTTTGAAGCTACTCTTGATGCCATTTTGAATAAATTGATGATATTTAGAAAAGAAAGGCTGATGTTTAAATAAATATTGGTTTGATTCGAAAAAATCAAACTATAACACCTTATTAACTCTCACTTTTTGCCTTATTTTAGGGTAATTTATGAAGGATTTTGGAAAATATGAATAAATAGACCTATTTTGAGTTTTATGCCAGCCTTATTTCAATTATTGAAGGATTTTGGAAGATTTAAGAAAAAATAGCTAATAATTACATTAAAACATCCACTATTTAGAGGTTAGATTAAAGCATAAATTGCCCATTTATCAGCCCATATTGCCCATTAGAAGATAGATTTAATTATAAATTACACCTAGGACCCCATTGAGATATATGTCATTTAGAGAAGATATTTGGGCATAAATAGGAGAATACAATAAATATTAGATTTTGAGCATATTTATGATCTAAAATAGGTATAATTCTGCCTAATACTCCAAACAATTGGTGCCATATGGGGGTTAAATGAGCATATAGGCTCACTTTCAGGAATAATAGATTAATCAGATAATTTGAGCTATTTTCTAGGGTTTTTAAGATATATTTCACAGGTTTATTTAAAAAAATCAAGGTGATATTTATTAAAAAATCACAATTAATTTGTCTAAATGTTAGTATGAACTAAATTTAATAAGATATTTTGAGGAGGATTCCTAGTCATTCCCAAATAAGTCCCAAGAACGTCCCAAGTCATTCCCAACATTCCCAACATTCCCAGAAAAATAAAGAATGGGAATGAAAAAAGAAGAGGAAGATTACAAGATTAAGAGGGAGAAATAAGAAAGATGCAACAGATAGGATTATCTCATTCCCAACATTCCCTACATTCCCAAATGGGAACGTCCAAAGACATTCCCAAGAGAATCCCAAAGAGAAGAAGAGATGAGAACAAAGAGAGTGAGAAAAGGCAATGAAAGAAGATAGTTACACGATAAAAGGAGACAACTTAATGAGAATAATAATGAAAATGAGGGTATTCCAAAAAGGAGAAATGTCATTCCCAATAGTCCCAACATTCCCAAATGGGAAGAATATATCCTAAAAATAGGCACAATAAGAAAGAAGAATAAGAGATATAATGATAAGATATAAATCAGAGAGTTTCAAAGAGAAATCATTATAGTCCCACGACAAAAAACAAAAATATAATGGGAATGAGGGAAGGAATGAAGGGAATGAGGAGAACATTCCCAAGGGAATATAGCTGATCATTCCCAACAGTCCCAACATTCCCAAAGGGAATAAATGGGAATAAGAAAAAGGATGAAAAAGGAATAAAAACGAAAAGTATAAATAAGAAAGAATCAAATATATGAGAATATGGTCATTTTGGGATCTTCAAAAAAGCTTGAATTGCTGAAAAGCAAGATAGGAAATATTGATATAAAGCTATTAAATTCTTTTGACAATATCAAATATGACATCCACAATATCTACAGATGGATAGACTACCTCAATACTGTGATTGAAGGTCAGAATAAGACTATCCATGGTCAATCCTCAACTATAAATTATCTCCAGATTGCAATAGAAGAAATACCTAAAAACAAAGAAGATATTCGAAAGATGATTGATGAATATTATTCAATACAACCATTTGCAGCAAAGATAAGCGAACTCATCAAAAGAATTGAAGTGTTGGAAGCAAATAATGTAAGAATAGAACATGTTGATGCTATCAAAAATAGGATAAAACAACTGATATATGATTATCCAGTAGTTGTTGAAGCGCTTGATGATCTTAAAGTGAGAGTTGGAGCTATTGAAAAAAATAAAATACAAATAAACCCTAAACAAGAATATGAAAGAGAAGCACCTGCGAGGCAATATACAAGACCTAAACTCCAGGAAAAAATAATCAAATCTGTAGCAAGAGCATCAAAAGAATATGTCAAGAATCTTATCATATCACTCATAGAAAAATATGGTGAGATAAGCGCGCTCAAAATAAGGGAGATTGTCGTCGAAGAACAAGGCATTGCATCTAAATCTTCATTCTATCGCATGCTTGAGGAGCTTGAAAAAGAAAAAAGCATTGATATGGTCAGAATAGGCAAGGAAAAGCATTATCGTGCTTCAAAAGTTGTGCAGCAAAATTTTGATAAGATTTAGAAATCTATTTAAACAGGAATGATTTTTTAGATGATTAGGAGAATGGCATTCAGCAGATTTAACAAAAATAAGCAGAAAAACCTTACAGAATTCAGTTCAGATTCGTTTAGGGAAATGAATTATCGTCTTAAAAAAAGCTTCGGGCAGATTAAGCATGAATTCTCAGATCATCTCACAGCAATAAACCAGAATACAAATGAGATGGAGTCAGCGCATGAATATCTTTGCGAACTTGACTCGAAAATAGAAAAACTTGCTGAAAGAATTGATGAAATTAGCATGCATCTGGGCATTGCTAAAAAAGCACAAAGCTATAACATAAGACCACTTACAAGGCGCGAACAAGAAGTGTTTCTTTTCTTATACACACAAGATGAGGGAATATCTCTGACATATACCCAAATTACCAGAAGACTTGCCTTGACACAGCCTCTTGTGCAGACATATATCTCAAATATGATTGCAAAGGGGGTTCCAATAGTCAAAAAATATGTCAACAACATAGAGCATCTGAGTCTTGATCCTCATTTTAAAGCCTTACAGGCAAAAGAAAACATTGTAGGAATCCATAAAACAATATCAAAAGAT
>JAGLGH010000068.1 GCA_023144115.1 Nanobdellota archaeon
AAATCATTGATAGCAACAATCATATAAGTATCAAGGTCGCATTCAAGACCAAAAGTATCTTCATCCCATTTCATAGCTTTTTTTAGAGAATCAAGTGCATGGGCGCATTTGTTTTCCATACCTTTTTCCACATATATTCTTAGGTCAATCTCACGCCTGCTTTTTGTCATAAACTTGTCCTGGACAAATGCAAGATCTCCTGCGACAAGTGCAAACAGGTAGCATGGTTTCATAAAAGGGTCTTCCCATATCACAAAGTGCCTTCCATCAGGCATATCTCCCTTGCTTGTGGGATTGCCATTTGACAGCAGAACAGGTAGTTCAGCTTTGTTGGCTTCAATCCTTGTCGTATAGATGCTCATGACATCAGGCCGGTCAAGGAAAAATGTTATGTCCCTGAATCCTTCTGCTTCGTTTTGCGTACAGAATATCTCTTTGGATTTATATAATCCCATCAATGCCTTGTTCTTATGAGGCTCAATTTCAGTCTCTGCTTCAAGTGTGAATTCTTTAGGAGGATTAGGGATTGTAAGATCTTCCTCTGTAAGAATATAATCTTTTTTATCAAGTTCAGTGCCATTAATCTTGAGCGACCTGAGTTTGAGGTTTATGCCATTCAGAATAAGAGGTTTATTTATTCCATCATCATTTATTTCAGCAATAATTTTAAGCCTTGATTTTACTATTGTAAATCCCTTATGTATATTAAAATCAAGATAGATTGAAGGTATCTTAAAATCAGGTTTTCGATAATCTTTTTCATATGTCTTTTTAGTATATTCTTCTGGCATTTTTGATTGACCTCTTAATAGAAATTATATTTTTATTATCTTTTATTAAGTTTGTTGTTTTGTGATTTGATTTTTCAAAATCAAATCATAGTGCCTGCTATGAGTAAGATTAGTGCTAACTTAAGACAAGTAATTGCCTAAAAGATAATGAAAATCTATAAGAATTCAATCTCAACTTCAAGACCGTCATGTGTAGGATACTCTTCCACTATTGTAGGAACAAGCTTATTTCTCTTGAGATCTGACTTGATTTTTTTGATCATATCTTTCGCCAGAATAATTCTTATCTTATCTGGGTCAACATCAGCATCATTGATATTGATGTTCCATTTTGATTGCAGTTCTCTTTTTACTTTGAATAATTTTTTGATGAGAGCTTTCCTGTCTATCATCTGGAGCTTGATTCTGTAGTCTGCATCAGGTATAAGCTCTTTAAGGTATATTGCTCCCCTTAGAAGTGTGCCATCTTTAGTTATCTTATCATAAGGTCTTGCGACATTTTTTGCTCTCAGCTTTATCCTGTTCCTAAGCTGAACAGCATCTTTTAATCTTGCGCTGCAATAATGGCAATTGAGCTTAGTTTCTGCTGCCAAATATTTCAAGAGTGTTTTTGCAGCCTTCTCGCTTCCTTCAACAACAAAAGATGTGCCTCTTTTACTGTGGTAATTGGCATCTGCAAGTTTGCATGCATTGTTATCAGATATCTCAAATTCATTGATATTGATGAAATCCACTTTATCCTTGATATAATCTATAAGCTGTTTTGTCTGTTCAATCTTGTCAGGTATAGCAGGAATCTCTATGCCTACATCCCACTTATAAGGTATTGTAACTTCAATCCTTTTCCATTCTTCAGGATCATCAAGATTCGGGTGAAGCCTGATTTCATCAAGCCCAGCTTTATAAAGATTTTCTATCCTTTTCTTTGTAACAAAAGTCAGTGGCGTATATAAGTGGATATGGAAATCCTTGCCATAACTCTTCTTTAGCATCTTTATGTGGCTTATGGTCCTGTCAAGTTTCATGAGGGGGTCCCCGCCTGTTATACCTGCGCCGCTGCTGCAGGATATCTTTGCTTCTTCTATAACATCATTCTTTTTCTCGACCTTCCATTCATTTGCCCAGACAAAATCCTTGCCTTTTCTTGTATCAGACAATGGGCAATAGAAGCAGGATTTTGAGCATACTCCTGTTATGAATAGTACAAGTTTTTTCCCTTTGACGCAATGTCTGCATCCTTTTGGAAGATTCCCTACTTTATAGGAATAATGAGGAGTTTTAGTTATTTTACGCATATTTCTTGTGAATAGGTAGTGCTTTATAAATGTTATTGAGGGGATTTTATTACCCTTTAGGAATAAAACTCTCTGGGCACATTTAAAATAAAAAACTTTTGCATAAATTTTGACTTATTCAAAACAAAACATTTATAAATGCAGGGTTATTCTGTGTTGATAGAGAAATAAGAAGATATCGTCGGGAAAATTCGCTAAATCTATGGGCTGGTTTTATATGTCAACTCTTTGGGTTTAGCAGAGAGTCTGATAATAATATGTATAATTAAGCAAAAGAGGAAATAGCAAAAATGCCAGAAGAAAATAATAACTCAGATTATGGAGCAGGAAGCATCAAGGTGCTTGGTGGGCTTGATGCAGTAAGGAAAAGGCCTTCGATGTATATAGGAAGCACAAGCATAAGGGGTCTTCATCATCTAGTATATGAGATTATCGATAATTCAATAGATGAAGCTCTGGCAGGATTCTGCGATAGGATTATCGTAACCATAAATGAGGACGGCTCTATCACAATCAGTGATAATGGAAGGGGTATTCCTGTCGAGATGCATCCAAAGTACCATAAGCCTGCGTTGGAAATAGTGATGACAAAACTTCATGCTGGCGGCAAATTTGATTCTGATTCATATAAGGTATCAGGCGGACTGCATGGGGTTGGAATTTCTGTTGTAAACGCTCTTTCAACATCTCTGATTGTCAAAGTTATGAGAGATAACAAGATATATGCTATGGAATTTGAAAGAGGGATTACTAAAGGCATTATGAAGGTGATTGGAGATACGCAGGAAACAGGAACAATTGTAACATTCTCACCAGATCCTGAGATATTTGAAGATGTCATATTCCATTTTGATATACTTGCTGCAAGGCTGAGAGAACTTGCTTTTCTTAATAAAGGAGTCAGGATAAATCTTATAGATGAAAGACCTCAGAATGGAGATGCAAAAGGCATGAGTAAAGAGTTCTATTATGAAGGTGGTATTATTGAATTTGTGCAGTATCTTAACAAGAATAAGAATGCCTTGCATGATTCAATATATTTTGAAAAGGAAAAAGGGGATATCTGTGTGGAGATTGCTATGCAATATAGTGATAGTTATAGTGAAAATATATTCTCTTTTGTGAATAATATAAATACTATTGAGGGTGGAACACATCTTTCAGGATTTAAGTCAGCCCTTACGAGAAGTGTGAACTCTTATGCTGAAAAACATAATTTCAAATCAGGAAAGCTTTCAAGTGATGATGTCAGGGAAGGATTGACAACTGTGATATCTGTCAAGATACCCCAACCTCAATTTGAAGGTCAGACAAAGACAAAGCTTGGTAATTCAGAAGTTAAAGGTATTGTGGATTCTATAGTTTTTGAAAGGCTTTCATCATTCTTTGAAGAGAATCCTGCGCTTGCAAAAAAAGTCATGGAGAAGGTCATGACTGCTTCAAGGGCAAGAGAAGCTGCAAGGAAAGCAAGGGAGCTGACAAGAAGGAAATCTGTATTAGAGTTTTCATCACTTCCAGGAAAACTTGCTGACTGCTCTTCAAAAGATGCTTCACTATCAGAGATATATATTGTTGAAGGAGATTCAGCCGGCGGCTCGGCAAAGCAAGGCAGAAACAGGGAGTTTCAGGCAATCCTGCCATTGAGAGGAAAGATACTTAATGTAGAGAAAGCCAGGCTCCATAAGGTTCTGCATTCAAATGAGATTGTCACAATCATAACAGCATTAGGCTGTGGAATAGGAGAGGAATTTAATATTGACAAATTGAGATATCATAAGATTATCCTGATGACAGACGCTGATGTGGATGGGGCGCATATCAACTGCCTCCTGCTTACGTTCTTTTATAGATATATGAAGGAGCTTGTCCTGAAGGGACATATTTACCTTGCAATGCCTCCATTGTATAAGATTAAGAAGAACAAGAAGGAATATTATGAGTATAATGATAAGGGCTTACAGAGGCTGTTTGGAGAAATTGGAAAAGATGGCATCACCCTGCAAAGGTATAAAGGGCTTGGTGAGATGAATCCAAAACAGCTTTGGGATACGACAATGGATCCTGAAACAAGGTCACTTAAGCAGATTGCAATTGAAGATGCTGTAGCAGCAGATGAGATATTCACAATCCTCATGGGAGATGAAATACCTCCCAGAAGAAAATTTATCGAGGAGCATGCAGAAGAGGTAGTAAATCTGGATATTTGAATTGTTTTGGGGTGTATTTTCTGCTTGTTTCGTAATTATATTGAGTGGAGATTGATATCAAGATATTGAAAAAGAATTTGCTTTAATAAAGAATAAGGTAAATAAGATTTAGGGAGATATAAGATGGGAGATTTTGGTATAAAGATAATTTCTATTTTATTAACAGTATTTAGTTTAGTTCCTATTATTATTATTAAGAATATATTTAAAAATTTAATTCCCAGCTTATTGATTGGAATTGTAATTTGGAAGTTCTTCAAAATAACTTATTTATCTGGCTTTTTAATCATCTTATTCTTTTTTACAATACTTAGCATTATTTTTAATTACAAATTAATTAAAGAATCTTTCATGAATCAATTTAGCTCTAGTTATGGAAGCTTTAAATTTAACAAGTTAATTCTAGAACATCAAAAACCAAACGAAAAATTTAAAGTATCTCCTACTATATCTATGAATGAAAATAAATATAGGGTAATTGAATTTGGGACATATAATTTCAATCCGACAGATAGCAAAAAACTTACAGGGTTTT
>JAGLGH010000069.1 GCA_023144115.1 Nanobdellota archaeon
ACAAGAAAGATTTCAATGGCTCTTTCAAAGATTAAATTAGGAAAGCTAAAAAAGTTTTATTTAGGAAGTCTTGATGCTAAACGTGATTGGGGATATGCAAAAGAATATGTTGAGGCAATGTGGCTTATGCTGCAGCAGGACAAGCCAGAAGATCTTGTTATTGCAACTGGAGAGACACATTCTGTAAGGGAATTTGTTGAAGAGGCATGCATGCATTTAGACATAGATCTTGAATGGCAGGGGCAAGGTATTGATGAGAAAGGAATTGACAAAAGTACTGGTGAAGTAATAATTGAGATTGACCCTAAATATTTCAGGCCTACTGAAGTTGATTTTTTGCTTGGTGATGCTTCTAAAGCTAAGAAAGTGCTTGGGTGGGAGCCTAAGACTACGTTTAAAGAGCTTGTTAAGATCATGGTTGATGCTGATTATGAGATTGTTAAATCTGGTGAGGTTGTTTATTGATGGAAAAGACATCAAAGATATATGTAGCAGGACATAGGGGGCTTGTAGGAAGTGCTATTGTCCGTAGGCTAAAAGGATATGAAAATATTATTGTCAGGACTCATTCTGAGCTTGATCTGACAAGGCAGAAAGATGTTGAGGAGTTTTTTGCTAAGGAAGAGATTGAGTATGTGTTTTTAGCTGCTGGAAAAGTAGGAGGGATACTGGCTAATGATACTTATCCTGCTGACTTCATATATCAGAACATGATGATTGCAACTAATGTAATCAACAGCGCTTATAAGTATAAGGTTAAGAAATTAATTAATCTGGGTTCTTCATGCATCTATCCAAGAGACTGCAGCCAACCTATTAAGGAGGAAAGCTTGTTGAGTGGATATCTGGAGAAGACTAATGAAGCCTATGCAATCGCAAAGATTGCAGCGATTAAGTTGTGTGAATTTTATAATAAACAGTATGGCACTAATTTTATATCTGTCATGCCTACAAACTTATATGGACCTGGAGATAATTTTGATCTGGAAAGTTCGCATGTGTTGCCTGCAATGATTCGGAAGTTCTGTTCTGGTAAGGTTAAGTTATGGGGTACTGGCAGTCCTAAAAGAGAGTTCTTGCATGTGGATGATATGGCTGATGCTTGCGTGTATCTTATTGATAAAGATGCTTCTGAGATTGTGAATGTAGGAACTGGAGAGGATTTGAGTATTAGGGAGCTTGCTTCATTGATTGGTAAGATAGTGGGTTTTGAAGGTGAGGTTGAATGGGATGAAAGTAAGCCTGATGGTACACCTCGCAAACTGCTGGATGTTAGTAGGTTGCGTAAATTAGGATGGAAGCATAAGATTGAATTGGAGGAAGGTATAAGAGGGGTTGTTGATTGGTATATGAAAAGAAAATAATAAATGTTGTAGGAGCAAGACCTAATTTTATGAAGATAGCTCCTATTATAAGAGCAATGAAATGTGAGAATATTCTGGTTCATACTGGCCAGCATTATGATAATAATATGTCTGACAGTTTTTTTAAGGATTTAGGTATCCCTCACCCAGATATTAATCTGGAAGTAGGTTCTGGTTCACATGCTGAGCAGACTGCAAAGATTATGATTGAGTTTGAGAAGGTCTGCCTGAAAGAGAAGCCTACTCATGTTCTTGTTGTAGGAGATGTTAATTCAACTATTGCATGCGCTCTTGTTGCAAAAAAGCTTGGCATTAAGATTATTCATGTTGAAGCAGGATTGCGCTCTTTTGATGAAACCATGCCTGAAGAGATCAATAGAGTGCTTGTTGATAGAATCTCTGATTATCTTTTTGTGACAGAACAATCAGGTGTTGATAATCTGCTCAAAGAAGGTGTTGCAAAAGAGAAGATTCATCTTGTAGGCAATGTCATGATTGATACTTTGATTTATAATCTGCCTAAGATTGATAAAATAAAAAAGTATAGTGAAGAAGATTATTGTGTTGTTACAATGCACAGGCCATCTAATGTTGATAATAAGGAAATATTGGAAAGATTGTTGAAGGTTATTAAGGAGATTCCTATTAAAGTGGTTTTCCCAATGCATCCTCGAACTAGGGGGAAAGTTAAGAGTTTGGATGGAGTTGATGTTTTAGAGCCATTAGGTTATCTTGATTTTATGAATCTGGTTAAGAATGCAAAGTTTATGCTGACTGATTCAGGTGGGATTCAGGAAGAGACTACTTATCTTGGAGTACCCTGCATCACAATGAGAGAGAATACTGAAAGGCCTGTTACTGTGGAAGTTGGCAGTAATGTGTTAGTAGGCAGTGATGTTGCATTGATTAAGAAGAATATTGAACTGGTGTTGAAAGGTGGTTTTAAGAAAGGAAGTGTGCCTGAGATGTGGGATGGTGAGACGGCTGAGAGGGTTTTTGATAAATTATAATTTGGTGAATGTGATGTATAAACAAAGATGTATAAGTGCAAAGAAAAATAACATAGTTTTTCATCAAGGCAGCCTCACAAGGCTTGATAAATGTCAGTTGCTAGGTCATAATAATAAAGTGCTGTGGTTTACAGGATTATCAGCATCAGGCAAATCAACGTTAGCAAGAGCTGTTGAAAAAAGATTACATGAAATGGGAATAATAAGCTATGTTCTTGATGGTGATAATGTTAGGCATGGACTAAATAAAGATTTAAGTTTTAACAATGATGATAGAGAAGAAAACATTAGAAGAATAGGTGAAGTTGCAAAACTATTTGTTGACGCTGGACTGGTAGTCGGCACTGCTTTCATATCTCCTTACAAGGGAGATAGAGATGAAGTACGGGAACTCTTTGACGAGGGAGAATTCATTGAGGTTTTTATCAACGCAGAACTTAAAACGTGTGAAAAAAGAGATGTTAAAGGTCTGTACAAAAAAGCGCGTGCTGGTGAGATAAAGGAATTCACAGGAATTTCTGCACCATACGAAGAACCGGTAAATGCCGAATTA
>JAGLGH010000007.1 GCA_023144115.1 Nanobdellota archaeon
TAGAAAAAGTCTGGAAACTAACTCAAATTCCATGGTGTAAAGAAGGGTTCTGGATTGAGCACCACAAAAAAGAAAGGCGTGATATTGGAAACTTGGTTGAACATTCACTTGGTTATTTCTATGTTCAGGAAGCTGCTTCAATGATTCCGCCAGTTGTTCTTAATCCAAAGCCAGAAGAGATTGTGCTTGACATGTGCGCATCTCCAGGTTCTAAAGCATCGCAGATTGCGCAGTATATGCAGAATAAGGGATTGCTTGTAGCAAATGATTATAAGGGGATAAGACTTGCTCCATTAGGCATAAACCTGCAGAGGATGGGAATAACAAACTTCATAATAACTCTGATGGAGGGGAGGCGCTTCAAAGGACATCAGTTTGACAAAATTCTCTTGGATGCTCCTTGCTCAGGAACTGGTACAATAAGAAAATCAATAAAGACTTTAAGGATGTGGAATCCTCTGACAATCGGAAAGATAGCAGGTCAGCAAAAGCAGCTAATCAATGCAGCATTTGAAAACCTTAAACCAGGTGGTACTATGGTTTATTCTACATGCTCACTTGAGCCTATTGAAGACGAAAATGTCGTGACTCACCTGCTTGATACTTATTCTGACGCGCAGCTTGAAGATTTTGAGATCCCACTGAAAAGAGGCTTTGTATGTAATGAATTTGATGGAATGAGCTTCCACAAGGACATTCAGAAATGCCTTAAGCTCTGGCCTCAGGACAATGATACTGAAGGGTTTTTTGTTGCTAAAATAAATAAAAGAAAATAAAGTAAAATCTATAATAATCCAAGTTAATTTTATATATCTCTTTCTATTCTTGATTATATATGAAAATTAAAGATATGCCTATATATGTAGGAAAAAGAGCATATGATGATAATAGGAAGATTGGACTGCCAGGGACATTGATAATGCCTGAATCAAAATCAGATATATCACTTATTTTTGAAACTGGTCTAAATGGCCATCATCAGGATTATATTGATTATTTTGGAAAATTACTAGGCAATGATTTTAATATCTATATCAATGAGATGAGAAACAGAGGTTTGTGGATGGTGGATCAGTCCCCAGATGATCTTGCGCAGGTTGATGAAATAATAAGAGATATTACTGAAACTGACAAAGTATTTTATATAGGCCATAGCATGGGCATGGATATAGCAGTAGAAACAAGAATTAGGCATAAGAATGATGTAAAGGGATTATATGGGATCTGCGCTTACCCTTCAATAGGTTTCACAAGGTCAAGAACTAGCGAGAATCGCAAAGGATCATGGGAAGAAAAAATAATAGATTCTTTGCCTTTAATCAGTTTCTTGAGTTATCCTTTGAAAAATTCCAAGATCAATGATCCTGTAAGATTTGCTATTGCAGAGAATGATGAAGTGCTTAATATCCATGGTATGAGAAACAACGCTCGAAGATTTGTAGAATTCTTTTCTCAGTATCCAAAGTCTACCTCCAGGATATTTAAAGGAAAGAACCATTGCTTCAATAACACGAAATATATGTTTTCCCCTTTTAACCGCGATGAACCAGAAAAACTTGTTGATGATATCATAAAGTTTGTGTATTGCACAATCTTATGAGATGATTATAATAAAGAGGAGGAAAGAACGAGAAAACTAAAGGAAAAGAATAGAACAATAATAATTAAGCAGCAACTTGCTTCTTTATATAGATAAGATTTTTTTCCAGTTATCCCATGTAATTCTCAATTTGCCATTCACTGATTTGTTATAAGGTTTATCATAGAGAATATGTTTCCAGTCAGGCTTCTTCACGCCAGTTATATCTGATCTGTCATCAATCAGGATGTCTCCACTTACAAGAGTCTTATCCTTAGTAAGGATTAATTTTTTTGTCCAGTCCCTGCTAAGATGGTTTTCAACCCATTCATACTTTTCCTTAACACAGTTCTCATAATGCGATAATGGGCTTGTGCAGATAAAGACCTCATTGCCCATCTCTTCCATCTCTGTAAGAGCTTCAATACTTCCTTTGATTGGAGGCAAGAATCTAACAAATCCAGGTGCCTGAGATATATCATCTAATTGCTTTTTGTACTCAATAGGATAATTGTGGTGAAAGTAGAATTCAGTTATCTGTTCAAGAGGTATATATGGCTTGTCAGGATATTTCTCTCTCCATCCTGTCAGCATACCCTGATTTAAATCAGCAAGCACGTTATCCTGATCTACAAGTATTATCATTGTAATAAAGAAATGCTTGTTTATTTAAAAAATGTATGATTCTTCTATTTTTATCTTACCCTAAAACAGATTCTGCGCCATGTCAAAAAACGGAGGGGCATATTGCGCATAATTCTCAGTGACTTTTAAAAGAGAATAGCTCTTCTCAATAGGACATATATATATCTCAGATTTAGTGCTGTTGTCAAGCTTTGAACATCTGTCAGGATCATATTCTTCTACAATGTTTCCTATATCTTTTTTCATCTTATTCTCTTCTTTTCTGCTTTTTTTACTTAGCAAACTTTTTCAGCAAATCCATAACTTTCTTTCCATCAACTTTGCCACGATGCTTTGCCATGATCTTGCCCATTAATGCGCCAATTGGTGAATCCTTGTTATCTGCAACAACCTGCTTTACTTCTTTTTCAAGTTCATCATCGCTTAATCCTTTGTGTTTATTGATGTCAAATATTCCTTTATATTTTTCAAGAATCACTTTTTTTATTGTCTCTGAATCTTTTTGTATGTCACCCTTGTCAATAAGGGATGTAACTTCTATTAAAATATCTGCAGTATTTGTATTTAAAGGGATATCAATTTTATCCTTTCTTCTAATTTCTTTAATTGGAGAAACAAAAATATTTTCAGCAATAAATACTGGTTTTAAATTTTTTGAATTTTTAACAGAGGTTTCATATTCCTCTGCAAAAGGAGATCCTGCTGTTATTTTTGCGAGGTCTGGACTTAGATTATACTTTTTAATATATCTTTCTTTTCTTACTTCAATAAGTTCTGAGATCTCAATATCCTCTTTGCATATTTTTACTGGAATTACATCAGTCTCAGGGTACATCCTTGATGCCCCTGGCATTGGTCTTAAAAATGTTGTTGTAAAATCAGGTTCAGCCTTTCTCACACCAGACTCAACTTTTTTCCCATTTTTTAATAGCCTTAGCTGGCGTTCAACTTCTTTTTCTACTACTTTTGGAATTGACTTCAGGTTCTGGAAACCCTTGACTTCTGTCCTTGCGCCTCCTTTTATCGAGACATTGACATCTTGTCTGATTGTGCCTATACCTCTCTTTACCTTATTCGTGCTTCTCAGAATCATGCCAAGTTTTTCTGCTGCTTCTTTTGCATGCTCTGGATCAATTATGTCAGGTTCTGTCGCAAGCTCAATCAGTGGTATTCCCAGCCTGTCAAGCCTGTACTTAGTAAATTTATCATTTGCCTCAAGCTTTTTTGCTGCCTCTTCTTCAAGGCATATTGAGGTTATTCTTATTCTTCCTTTTGATGTATCTATATAGCCATTCTGAGCTACAAGCGCTGTCCTCTGGAATCCTGAAACATTAGATCCATCTATGACTGTTTTCCTCATCACCTGTATCTCATCCACAATGCTGGCATTAAGATGCTTTGCAACCTCAAGAACAATCTTAAGTGCATCCATATTCATAGGATGAGGAGGCTCTTCATCCATCTCGATAAGACAGCAGCTTGTGGAGCATGCTTCATAAGCATAATACTTGCCTTTAAGAACCTCGTGGATAGCAGCTGCATCTATTTCTCCAGTCTCACCTGGAACAGGTCTCAGCTTTCTTGTAAATTTTATATCTGGATGATTATCATGAACAATTGACGGACATTTGCAGAACAATTTATGCGTATCCAGCTGCTGATGTATTTCAATCCCGCATCTGAATCCCAGCTTTTTATAATCAATTTTCTCTGCCATAATATGGAAAAAGAAGAAGGGATATTTATATGTTTGTAAAATTTTGCGCAGGAAAATTTTAAATTATGGTAGGAGTGCAATCATAGGAATTCTAGCAAATTCTTTATAAGTATCAAGAATATCTTTTCCTTGCTCAGTAATATCATAGAGATGTATACGATCAGTTTTACCTAAATATGTCCAGCCTAGTTTTTCCATTGTCGTATCGCCTGCTTTTGTGCCATATCCTGGAACTATACATCCTAATGTCCGATAGCGAGTATCATATATCTTAAGGTCATTAATTAATCTATGGACTTTATTATGAATCAGCATTTCATAATATTCTGTTTTATATCTTTCTTTTCCCTCAACTAGTTTTTCTAGCAGTTTCCTGTGTTTATCAGCGAGAGTGCTGATAAAATCCTGAAGTTTTGTTTTTGCCATGTTATATTTTTAAATTCATTATAGATTTAAAAACATTTTGATATTATTGCACAATCAAAAACCCAATCGCTGCAAGCAGGGGGTATATTTTTATAAATCAATATAAGAAACTATCAGGCTCATGCCTTTCGTTAATTTCACCTGCAACATTCTTAAGCATCATCTTTTTCACTTCAGCAATATCTGAAGTGTGTCCAAGTGCCCAGCCAAGCTTGATATAAGCTGTTTCTGGAATCATGTCCTCTACATATATGCAGCTGAGAGTGATTGAAAGCTTTCTGAGATTAGAATAAACATAAGGATTAGTTCTGCCGTAAAGTGTCTGAGATGCTATAATTATAGCCAATCCTTTTTCATGCGCTTTTTTCAGATAAGGCTCGAGAGAATATCCTTTGACAATTGTTGGAACATGACCTAATGCTGTAGCAGAAAGGACAATCCCTTTGTATCCTTTATTCGCATAAAAATCTATTATTTCAGGATTCATGCCAGGATATACAGCAATCATGGCAACCTTAGGTTCAAACTTGTTATCAAGCTCAGTCTTAAGCTCTTTTGATTCAGACGCTTTTCTGAAATTGTCATTGGTAATCTCAATTTTGCCATCAGTGAATATTTTTGCTAAAGGCAGCTCATTTAAAGGTCTGAATGCATCTCTTCGTGAAGTATGCATCTTTCTTACTTTTGCACCTCTGTTCAGTATGCAATAATCATCATTAATTGTGCCATGAAGGCATGTTGCAACACCAGCAAAATCAAACTTTGCAGCTGCTGTAACTGAGCATATCAGATTCATGAAAGCATCAGAGCTTCCCCTGTCAATTGACCTCTGTGATGCAGTAAATATGACCGGCTTGTTAAGATTTTTTAGAAAGAATGACATTGCATATGCTGTAAAATGAAGAGTATCAGTCCCCTGCGTAATTATAACACCATCGCACTGTTTTAATTCCTGATGAATCATTTCTGCTATCTTCTGCCAATCCTTTGGAATCATGTCCTCGCTCATTAAATTAAAAGCTTTCTTTGCTCTAATATTTGCAATATTCTCAAGTTCTGGACACATCTGGATAAAATCTTCAGCAGTATAATCAGCATACACTCCTCCTGTACGATAGTCTAATCTTGATGAGATTGTGCCTCCGCAGGATATTATCAGGACTGTTGGAAGGTTTTTGTTGAATTTGATCTTATGTCTTTTTACTTCTTTGGGCTCATATTTCTTAAGAAGATCTATTTTCTTAATCTTAGCTTGATCAATGCCTATGTTATAGCCGCTGT
>JAGLGH010000070.1 GCA_023144115.1 Nanobdellota archaeon
CTTGCAGAAGATGGATCAAACATCGAACAGTCAATACAGGACATATCAAAAGAAGGAATCACTTATGAGGGAAAATTTTTCTCAAAAGAAGAAATATTTTTCGCACATCACAAATATCATGAGAAAGATTCCTATCCAGGCATAAAGATACTGGGTTATTATAATAACAAAGACGACAGCCTTAGTATCCTATACAACACCTGGGTTTCTGTAGGGTCAGGTCGTGGCGGAGGAGCAGTAGTAAATAAAACCCTACTCTTAACTTTAGAAAAAGACAAGCTTGAAGATATGCTAAAACAGAAAAACAAGAGCAAAAATTAATTTTTTCTTTAAATTGTTTATAAAGTATGAAATACACGAAAAAAGCAAAGCTTTTTTGTGTCCTAGAAATCATGAAAAGATTTCTATGACTTTATGAACACCAGAAATCTTGATGAGCAAATCTTGATGAGCATAGCTCATTAAGAACTTAGAGAGCTTTGCTCTCCAAGTGCTCATTAAGAAGTTAGAGAGCCTCGCTCTCCAACTATTTCACAATTTTAGTGATTTATAAATTTTCTCGTTTCGCAACATTTATATACTAGTACATTTACAACTTTTAATAAATACTAAAACTTATAAAACTATTAAAAATGAAGGCACTTGATAACGAATTTATAAGCATGTATCAGGATATGTGCATGATGCATGGAATGGATCGGGCGCTTGGCTCAATAGTAGGAATTCTTTACATAGAGCCAGAACCTGTAGCTATGGAAGATATTGCAAAAAAAACAGGATATAGCTTAGCTTCAATCAGCAATAAAGTAAAGATGCTTGAACAGATAGGAATGATATCAAAAATGCATAAGCCAGGCACTAAAAAGATTTACCTATCTGTTGATAAAGATATGTCAAAAGTAATGGAAGGAATGTTCACAAAAAAATTAGCAGCCCTAAACATGGTCACTTCATCTATCCCAAAAATGCTTGACAAATATAAAAACAAGGCTAAAACAGAAAAAGATAAAAAAAAGATTGACCTGGTTGAGAATTATTATAAACAAATATCCCAATTTAAAGATATAATTGCTAAAATCCTTAAAGAATTTAATAAAAAATGAAAAGAGAAATAATAATAAAACTGGATAATGTCTGGAAGACATATCGCATGGGCAAGAACAACTATGTGCATGCATTAAAAGGTATGAGTCTCGAAGTGCGAAAAGGCGAATTCATTGCAATCATGGGTCCAAGCGGATCTGGGAAATCTAGCGCAGTTAACATGATAGGCTGCCTTGACATCCCTACAAAGGGGAATATATTTCTTGAAAAGCATAATATCTCTCATCTGCATGAATCAGACCTTGCGCAGATAAGGGGAAGAAAGATAGGATTTATTTTCCAGCAGTTCAACTTGATAAACACATTGACAGCACTGGAAAACGTAAAGTTGCCGATGATATTCCAGGGATTGGAGCTGGAAAAAAGAGAGGCGCGAGCAAGAGAGCTGCTTTCCAATGTAGGTCTTGGCGAAAGAATCAATCACAGGCCTTCTGAACTAAGCGGAGGACAGCAGCAGAGAGTCGCAATTGCAAGGGCACTTGCGAATGATCCTGAAGTCATACTTGCAGACGAGCCGACAGGAAACCTTGATTCCAAAACTGGCAGCATAATGATGGAATATCTTAAAAAGCTCCATAAAGAAGGCAAGACAATAATCATGGTGACACATGATGAAAAAATCGCAAAGACTGCAGAGAGAACAGAATACCTGAAAGATGGAACAATTGTCAAATCATTATAAGATACAACAAACCAAATAATGAATCAAAAGGAGGAGATAAAATGAAAAAAATAACAATAAGCGCCATAATGATATTAGTACTTGCCATGTTTATAACACCAGGCATTGGAGCAGCAACATTGACAACTACTCATGATATAGATATAAGTCTTATCAGCCAGACACCTGATCCAGTTGAACCTGGCTCTTATGCAGAATTTAGATTTAAGATAGAGAATTTTGGATCTTCCAATATGGAAAATGTTGAAATTGAGATGATGGATGATTTCCCATTCTCACTTGAACGCGGAGAAGAGAGAGTTAAATCCCTCGGAACATTAGGCGCAAGGCAGATTGAAGGTAAAGCGCAGACTTTTATGTATAAAGTGCGCGTTGACTCAAACGCATTGGTAGGAGAAAATACAGTAGAGCTAAGATGGCGCTCAGATGAAGGCAGTTGGACAAGGGAATCTTTTATCATTAACATATGGACTGAGCCAACTCTTCTTTCATTGAGAGAAGTGTCATCAGATCCTCAAATGATAAAACCTGGCTCAACAGCAGATGTAAAAATTACTCTTTGGAACGGAGCGCACTCATTCATCAAGGATGTGAAAGTCAAGCTTGGTCTTGTGCAATTGCTGCAGACAACAACAGCTATAAGCTATGAAGAGCTTCCATTTTCACCAATAGGATCAAGCGAAGAGAAAATAATTCCAAAGATGGAAAGCATGTCTAAATCTAGCGTCACTTTCAAATTAGCAGCTAATGCAGATGCTGAAGCAAAGATCTACAAAATGCCAGTCACAATAGATTACATGGACGGCAAAGGAAGAAGCTATGAACAGACAGCTATAATCAGCCTTATTGTTGGAGATGAGCCAGATTTAATTGTCGGAATAGATAATTCTGAGATATACAAAGAAGGGCAGGTAGGGACTATTGATGTTAAATTTGTGAACAAAGGACTTAGCGATGTCAAGTTCCTTTATGTCAAGCTTAAGACTTCAGAGGATTATAAGATACTTTCTTCAGAAGACGCATACATAGGTAATATAGATTCTGACGATTATGAGACTGAGGAATTTAATATATACCTCAAGAAAAGCCAGAATGGCTATGCAACACTTCCTCTTGAGATAGAGTTCAAGGATGCTAACAATGTTGAGTACCAAAAGACAATTGAACTTAAGCTTAAGCTGCTTAGTGAAGAAGAAGCTCTGCTTGTTGGTCTGAAGAAGTCAAACACCACCACAGGAATTGTGATTACTCTCGCAATAATTATCATAGGTGTCTTCATCTACAGAAGAATCAGGAAAAAGAAGAAATGAACAATCAAAAGCTTGACTAAAAAGCAAGAGCTGCAAATTGATAAAAGACTATTTTTTATTTGCCTTCAAGAATATCAGTAAAAGGAAGGTAAGAAGCTGGCTTACTATGATTGGCATATTCATAGGAATAGCTGCAGTAGTAGCATTAGTTAGCCTTGGCCAGGGACTTAAGGAAGCCATAACAGGACAGTTCGCAGGTTTTGGCACAGACAAGCTTGTGATACAGGCAGCAGGTGTAGCAGCATTCGGTCCTCC
>JAGLGH010000071.1 GCA_023144115.1 Nanobdellota archaeon
TTGAAGTGATTGAAGAATCAATGGATCTTACCATGGAAGAAGGAAGGATGCTTTTCAAAAACGACAGGTATAAAATAATCATAGGAAATGACCTTGCTTCTAAAAAACTTTTTTCAAGAAAACTCAGGCTTGGCGATAAGCTGAACATAGGCAGCCAGGATTTTGAGATTGTAGGGATACTTGAGAAATCTGCCAGCCCACTGGGTAATGACTTTATACTCATGAATGATAAACCGATGAGGGATGCGCTGGACATAGGGGATGAAGTTGACATAATCGCAGCCCAGGTTTTCAATGTCAATGAGATAGAGAACATTGCTGTAAGAGTTGAGAAGGACCTTCGAAAGCACAGGGATGTAGAACTGGGCAAAGAGGATTTCAGTGTCCAGACTCCTGCGCAGGCAGTAGAGACCCTCAATAACATACTGAACTATGTCACTTGGTTCCTTGTTTTCATTGCCATGATAAGCCTTGTAGTAGGAGCAGTAGGGATTTCAAACACAATGTTCACAGCAGTGCTGGAAAGAAGAAAAGAAATAGGAATTATGAAATCAATCGGAGCAAAAAACAGCAATATCCTATTATTATTCCTCATAGAATCAGGAGTGCTTGGTCTTGTTGGAGGAATAATTGGAATAATAGTAGGAGTAGCACTAAGCAAGTCTGTAGAGATATTAGGAACATTGATACTTGGAACACAGCTCATACAAGCCCATTATACAATGTTCTGGATTTTAGGACCCTTGGTGTTTTCATTCATAATTGGGTCGCTCTCAGGAGCGCTTCCTGCAATGCAGGCTGCAAAGATGAAACCAGTAGATGCATTGCGAGCATGAACAAGAGATGATATAACAAATGATAAAAGACTTTTTCAACCATGGATGGACCAACATAAGGAAGAGAAAGCTGAGAAGCTGGCTCACCATGATAGGCATATTCATAGGCATAGCTGCTGTAGTATCACTCATAAGCCTTGGCCAGGGGCTGCAAAAATATATGGACGATGAATTTGAAAAACTCGGCAGGGACAAGATAATGATAATGCCTAAAGGAGCTTTTGGCCCTATGGCAGAAGGAACATCCACTTTTACAGATAAGGATATCAAAGCTATCAAAAAAGTGGTAGGCATCACAGATGCCACAGGCATGTCATATAAATTTGCAAAATTAGAGTTCAATGATGTAGTAAGATATTATCTTGCAATAGGAGTACCAACTGATGAACAAAGAACACTTTTTGATGAATTATTTCTGAGTTATGATATTGAGTTTGGAAGGCATATCAAAAAAGGCGATAAGTACAAGGTTGTGCTTGGCCATTATTACTATGACAGGGAATTATTTGAAAAGAATGTCAATCTAAGAGATACAATCAAGGTCAATGATATAGAATTTAAGACAGTGGGCTTTTATGAGATTATAGGCAATCCAGGAGATGATCAGCAGATTTACATACCTCAAGACACATTAGAAGAGATATATGGTATAGATGATGAATATAATATGCTTATTGCCAAAGTCAGTGCTGGTGTGACTCCTCTTGCAGGTGCTGAAAAGATAGAGAAAGCATTAAGAAAGAGCAGGGATGTGGAAGAAGGACAGGAGGATTTTACTGTCCAGACAACTGAAGAGCTGCTGGAAATGTACAATGACATACTCAATATAGTAAATCTAGTCCTTATAGGAATTGCTGCAATCAGCCTTCTTGTTGGCGGAATTGGCATCATGAATACTATGTATACTGCAGTCATCGAAAGGACAAAAGAGATAGGCATAATGAAGGCAATAGGAGCAAAGAACAGCAGCATAATGATCCTATTTGTCATTGAATCAGGCATATTAGGCGCTTTAGGCGGAGCAATAGGCGTGGCTATTGGCATGGCATTCAGTAAGTCGGTAGAATTAATTGCTACTGCTACCCTTCAGAGCAGGCTGCTCCAGGCATATTTCCCATGGTATCTTATTGTAGGAAGCCTTGCATTCGCTTTTGTTGTAGGCACAATATCTGGACTTCTGCCTGCACGACAAG
>JAGLGH010000072.1 GCA_023144115.1 Nanobdellota archaeon
CAAATCAATTTCTTTATTTTTTACAAGAGATTCTCCTGTTTCAGGACCTATTCCATAGACAATATTGATAACTCCATCAGGAAAACCTGCTTCTTTAACTATTTCACCAAATAAATGTGCTGTTAACGGCGTATCCTCAGACGGTTTTAAAACAACAGTATTGCCACAAACAACGGCTGGAAACAATTTCCAAGTTATAATTGCCATTGGAGCGTTCCAGGCAGTAATTAATCCGCATACACCTACAGGCATTCTTTTTGTAATGGCCCACCTTTTATCAAGAGCTGAAACACCGGTCTGTCCGTACATGCGACGCCCTTCACCAGCCATAAAGTACGCTACATCAGCGCTAGATTTTATATCTCCCATGGCCTCAGGCATGGTTTTACCCATTTCATGTACGATTACTTTAGCAAGTTCTTTTTGTTTTGAGAGTAACAACTCTCCAGCTTTGTAGATTATTTCTCCCCTATTGGGGGGAACCATCTCACTCCACACGGGAAATGCTTTTTTAGCTGTCCGTACAGCTTTTTCAATATCTTTAGTTCCAGATTTGGGGAATAAACCAACAACATCTGTATTATCTGCAGGATTCAAATTTTTAAAATATGTTCCTGTTGAAGGCTCAACTAATTTTCCACCAATTAGATTTTTGTATTTCTTCAACTAAAAACCTCCCTTTACCAGGACGTGTAACCACCATCAATAATCAAATTTGAACCGGTCATATAAGACGAGGCATCAGATGCTAGAAACAATATTGCACCATTATATTCATCTTCTTCTGCCATTCTACCAATGGGTACACGCTGACTATAATTCTCTACAAACTTTTTATCCTGATTATTGAACACGCCACCAAGGGTAAGACTATTTACTCTCACATTCTTTTTAGCCCAATATGTAGCTAGATAACGTGTTAGACCAAGAACTCCGGCTTTTGTTATGGAGTAGCTAACCGGCTTAAAAAAACCCTTATTTCCTTTTTTTAAGTGTTCATAAATTCGTTGGTCTGGTGAAACATTACCATAAATAGAAGAAATGTTGATAATACTCCCACCTTTATTATCAGCCATTTCTTCTCCAATTATTTGACAACACAATATCGTCCCTTTGAGATTTGCCTCATATGTTTTATCAAGGGATTTCTCAGGATATTGCTCAAAAGGTACATTTTCATCAGCACCTGTGCCTGGAGGAACATCAAGTGCAGCATTATTTATCAAAACACTTGGTACACCAAACTGCTCCATGGCTTTTTTCAAACCATTTTTAATGGAAGTCTTTTTGGTAATATCAACCTTGTAAATTTTCAAATTAGGATTTTTCTTATTTAATAAATAGAAAGAATTAGGATTATCAATTTTAATGTCAAAAACAGCTACTTTTAGTCCTGCTTCTAGTAATGTTTTAACATACTGTGTCCCAAGCTGACCCATTCCGCCGGTTACAATGGCTGTTTTTCCTTCAACATCAAAAATTTTGAAAATGGATTTTTTATCAGACATTTCAAACCCTCATTTTCCCTTTTTAGCTAAATAAATCATATCACATATCTCTCGGACTGCGCCCTTTCCGCCACATAGTTTTGTCTTATATTTACCTAGCGGCAATACATCTTTTTGGGCATCAGCTACAACAATTGGCATTCCAACTGCTTTCAAACATTCGATATCATTTATATCGTTACCAACATACGCAACTTCACCAAGAGTAATTCCTCTTTTTTTAATCTCATTT
>JAGLGH010000073.1 GCA_023144115.1 Nanobdellota archaeon
GTATGGAGATTACCTTGTATTTGATTATATTATTGAAACTGGCAGAGAGAGAGCAGAGATAACAATAACTCCTGAAAACAGGGTTATTGTAAAAGGCCTTAAATTAGGTGCAGTATTACTGAGATTTAATGTGACAGATTCCTGGGGAGAATATAATATAAGCAGTAAGGTTCTTATTGTTGTAAAACCAGTTCCAGGAATTTCTGGTCTCTGCCTTGAAGACTGGAAATGCACACAGTGGAGCAAATGCGGAGATAACAGGCTGAGCTACAGGACATGCACAAATATGAATACATGCTATACAAACCGCAACAAGCCAGATGAAATAAGGTTATGCTACGAATCTGAGCCATGGACCTGTTCTGATATGAAACAGAATTCTGGTGAATCTGGCATAGATTGTGGAGGTCCATGCAGCCTGGACTGCTGTGAGAATGGATATAGGGATAGAAATCTTGGAGAAGAAGGCATTGACTGCGGTGGCAGATGCCCAGATAAATGCCCTGTAAAAGAGGTGCCCATACCATTCATGTTCAACGAGATGCTTGGAGTAGTGGTATCCATAATCCTGCTTATGATTATAATGATGATGCCTAAAGCAGTGTATGAAATAATAAAAAAAGAAGAAGAGATAGAAGAAATACTTGAAATTGCTAAAAATAGGGAAAAGCAAAATCCATTGGTTTCATTAATTGTTAAAAGATATAATAAGGTAATTAAGTCAGTTAAAGAGCCGAAGGAGAAAAAGAAATCCCCCTAACTACTTATTCTTGATATAACGCTTCGCTTTCTAGATAGAACTGAACTCCCCCTTAAAAGATAGTCTCGCTAACGCTTGAATTGATAGAAATGGAAATTTTACTTTGCGGACGCAACTTTACCCCACTTCGTAGGGTAAAGGTATTTAACAGGGCTTAAGTTCAATAAAATTTGAGTTCAAAAAATGGGGAGTTCAGGTACTAGGCACATTTAGAATTTTACTTTGTAAAATTAATCAACTAATACTAGTAAATAATACACCCTATATTAATCTAATTGTCTCATTGGAATAAATTTAAAAGTTAATAATCTTCTGATTATTTAGAATTGTCCAGTTTCGTTAAATTTCTTCATAAGTTTTTCTACAATGACATTAGGTGCATAACCTTTTTTGCTACTATTTCTTATGAAGTCATCATAAATCTGTTTGTCAATATTATAATCAAGTCTAACTTTTTGTGGTTTTTTTGGAGTTGCTGCCATTTTATTTTACCTCACTAGTATTATAAGTATAAAGTTATGTTTTATAAAGGTATCTATTACTTCAGTATCTCCGATTGACATTTGATTTTTCAACAAGTTTTCACTATATGCTACCATAAATAGCAATTAGTACATTTTTACTATAAAAAATACTTGCCAATGACACTATAGAATCCGGTTATTTCTATAATCATACTAATTTGTCTAAAGCTATCGCTAAATCAAGTTAATTACATTTCTGTCAAACCTAGAAAATCGTAGAGCAATGTTGTTTCAATAATATCCAGATATCTTTTGAATTGAACATAAAAACTGAAATTCTTATGACAAATCCATAAAAGATGGAATAAATTTGACATCATGAAGTAGAAATATCTGATCATATAATTACTACTTTTGCTCTTGATCTTTGCTTCATCTTCTACTCGGTAATTAGTTTCAATCTGCCATCTTCGCTTGTATTGCAAAACATAATCCTTTGGACTATTAAATTGGATATTTGTTGCAAATATCCAATCAAATTCAAAAATATTCTTGCATATCACAATCTGGGTTTTTGGTTTCCAGATAGATTTCTTCTTAGCATATTTCATTTGATGTTGATACTTCGCAAATATATTTGTTTCATCTCTATATCTTTGAATTATGCCTTTCAATGCGGGGACAAGCATGAGGTAGTTTATTTTTCTAGAACTCAAAAAATCGATCAGTTCTGCACTATAAAAACCTCTGTCAAATAATGCAAATTTGATTTTGAAATTTAAACTTTGACAATATTTAAGAAGGTCAATTGTTAATTTTATCTGTTCAGCATAGCGAACAGGTAATGCCATAAGGGGTATTTGTTTACCTTTATTAATCAAACAACATGTTATATACTGAAATTCACCATTATATTTCTTTGTGCTGTCAGTATTGAAGATGTACAGATTTCTAGTTTTCCCATAAAAAGGCTCGTGAGTAATGTCAAAAGCAAGTTCTGCCGATTTAATATTGAGCTTTTTTATTGTTTTTCTGACTTGTAGTTCAAAAGTCTGTTTTATATCCTCTTCATAGATATGTTTAATCC